>JAYVMZ010000087.1:0-14776 GCA_043758735.1 Betaproteobacteria bacterium | reverse complement strand
TTTACGCAAGGGTGAGAAACTGCGCGACAAAATCGAACAACAACTCGCCACGCTTCAGCGATCGCCCTCACTCGTACGGTCATTTTTCCGCGCCCCATGCGTCGCCTATATTGCTGACTGCTGAGTAAGACTATAGGTCTTCACCGCAAAGGCGCAAAGGGAACGCAAAGGAAGCTGGATTGAAATGGAGAATTTGGGCGTGTGTTGCCGAGTCCGCTTGTGGTGTGCTCGCAATGAGTACGCTACGACAACAAAAGATCTCTTCATCCGATACCTGCCAACCTTTATCCAGTCTTCCTGTTCCGCCCCGTACACTTCTTTGCGTTCCCTTTGCGCCTCCGCGGTGAAGGGAATTAATTCGTTGAGCGGGTGAAGCGGGTGTAGCAGACTGCGGCGGTAAAAAAGACCAGCGACAGCACGATCTCGGTAATTGCCAATGCCTGGCTGGCGCCGTGTTCGCTCCACGCGCGCACCACGCCCTCCGTGAAGTAAGCAAAGATCAGCATCGACGACCACTGATAGGTATAACGCTTTCCGCGCAGCACGCCAAACAGGGGCAGCAGCAGGGGCAATGCTTTCAGCACGAGCGCCGAGCCGCCGGGGCGCATCGGCGCCATCCACAATTCCCAGGCAACGCAAAGAAAAACGAGCGCGATAAGGCTCGCGCTGGCAGTGAGCCGCGCGGCGCGCATCAACTGCGGCTCGCCTGAGCGAGCTTTACCAGTTCCACGCGCGCCTCGTTGGCATCTTTCGCTTCGGTTGCGAATTCGAAGCGCAGAATTTCACTGTCGGCGCGCACATCGAAGCCGTCGCAATCGATACCGATCATCTCGGCACTGGCCGGCGTTTTGCCATGAATGTAGCGGCAGTAGTCGAGGAGGGCATGCGCGTGGTCGTTGTTCATATGTTCGATGACATCGCCTTCCGCGTCCGCAATCGGATAGGCCGGAGCGAGGTAGCTTTCGGCTGCAATGGTATGGATGCTGCCGAACCCCGCGATGTAGCGCAGGGAACGCGGTTCGATACGGAAGAAGCGGAAGCCGCCGATCTGCAGGTATTGTTCGGCCTCGGGAAAATACCGCAGGTAGCGGGCGGAGACCGCAGCGTCATCGATGGCTGCAATGTCACCGATCATGCTCATGCGCGCCTGTTCCTGCAGGTCCCGGGTCAGCGGCGACACCAGGAATCCGCTTTTGGGATCGTGGTCCGCATTCTGCGTGTGTTCGGCAAGATGGCTGATCAGCACCACGACGCGGCCGCGCTGGTCGCAGCAGAACGGCAGGGAGGATGCGTAGGGATAGCCCGGAAATTTCAACGAATGCGTGGCGAGAGCGCCGCTTGCAAACCTGCGCACCAGTTTGCGAGCGTCCGAACCGCGACTCATATCCGCGGCCGGTTCACCGCGACAGCTTCCGCGCCACGTCGGCGAGCCTGGTGCCAAGCGCGATGCAAAGGCGCCGCTCGTCCTCGCTGATCGGCTGATCGGCGTTGGCGCCGGCGAGGTGGCTGGCACCGTAGGGGGTGCCGCCGCCGCGGGTGCTCATCAGCTCCGGCTCGGAATAGGGCAGGCCGACGATCAGCATGCCATGGTGAATCAGCGGCATCATCATGGACAGCAGAGTGGTCTCCTGTCCGCCGTGCATGGACGCCGTAGAGGTAAACATTGCCGCCGGCTTGCCGCTCATCGCGCCTTTCAACCACAGGCCGCCGGTGCCGTCGATGAAGTATTTCAGCGGAGCCGCCATGTTTCCGAACCGGGTCGGGCTGCCCAGCGCCAACCCGCTGCATTGTTCCAGATCGCTATATTCGACATAGGGGGCCCCGGCGTCGGGCACGGCGGGCTCCGTTGCCTCCGCCACCGTGGATACTTTCGGTACCGTGCGCAGCCGGGCGCCCGTCTGCGGGACCTTCTCGACGCCGCGCGCGATAAATTGCGCCATCTGTTTCACGGCGCCGGTCTGGCTGTAGTACAGAATCAGAATTTCCTGCATCGCTGTTTTCCCACGCTGGAAGTCCGTATTATATCGATGGCATCCAGCCCTCCGACATGAAACTGCATATTCATTCAATCAAGGACATCGTCCGACAGTTCCGTTTGCTGGGGAACTTTGTCGTGCTGGTTTACCGGCGCTTCAGGGAAGAGCGCTGCTTCCAGCTTTGCGGCAGCCTGACGTTCACCACGCTGCTTGCGCTGGTACCGCTGGTGACGATCATGGCCACGGTCATGACGGCATTTCCTGTATTCGACAGTGTCGTGGAAACGCTGCGCACCTATGTGGCAGGCAATCTGGTGCCCACCGGATCGTCCAGGCTCATTACGGTCTACATGCAGCAATTTGCGGAAAACGCCGCGCGGCTGACCGCGTTCGGAATCATCCTGCTCGGCGTCACGGCCATCATGCTGATGCTGACGATCGATCGTGCGTTCAACACCATCTGGCGAGTCAAGCGGCCGCGCGCCCTGATCCAGCGTGTCTTGATCTACTGGTCGGTGCTGACCATCGGCCCGATGCTGATCGGTGGCAGCCTGTCGCTGACTTCGTGGCTCGTTTCGCAATCGTTGGGCGTCGGCAAACAGGCGCCGGACCTTGTGGTTGCAGTCCTGAAACTCGGGCCGCTGTTCCTTACGTCGATCGCTTTCGGCTTTCTCTATCGCACGGTGCCAAACCGGCAGGTAACCGTTCTGGATGCAGTGGTCGGCGGGATCATCGCCGCATTCGCATTTGAGGCGATGAAAATGGGATTCGGCCATTTCGTCACCAATATCGCCAATTACAAACTGGTCTACGGCACGTTTGCCAGTCTGCCGATCCTGCTGATGTGGATTTATCTGTCCTGGGTGGTAGTTGTGTTTGCCGCGGTTATTACCGCCGTGCTGCCCTATTGGCGTACCGGCGGCGTGCTGCTCAAGCAGGCGCCGGGCGCGCAGTTTGTCTCGGCCATGGAAATCCTCAAGATGCTGTATCGCGCCTACCTGGACGGCTACGTGCTCAACCTGCATCAGCTGCGCACGGCACTCAGGTTGTCCTGGGAGGACGCCGAAGCGATCCTCGACAAGTTGGTGGCCGCGGGTTGGGTGGCAAAACTGCAAGGCAACGGCTGGGTGCTCGCGCGCGACGCAGGGGGCATCCCGGTCAAAGAGATATTCAGGCTGTTCGTGTTCGGACGCACTGCTGCGGAGGTCAGTGAAGAAGCCGCAATCCGCAAGCTGGTGGCGAGTGTATCCGCTACCGTGGACGGCGAACTGGATTTCAGCCTGCGCGACCTGTTCGCCACCGGCAGCAGCACGCGGACCGCGCGCATCGCCTGAGGAAATCATGAAGAAACAACTATGCCGTTTATTTTTTCTCTTGGTGCTGTTCTCGGTCGGCGACGGATTCGCCGCGGAGAAATTCACGCTGACCGATGCGGATGGCAAGTCGCACAGCCTTGCCGGCTACCGCGGCAAGTGGGTGATCGTGAATTTCTGGGCGACCTGGTGCCCGCCCTGCCTGGAGGAAATACCTGACCTGGTGGCGATCAAGGAGGCACGCAAGGATGTGGAGGTGATCGGCATCGCGATGGAGTTCCAGGACGCCAGGCAGGTCATGCAATTCGCCGACGGCATGTTCGTTAACTATCCGATCGTGCTGGGCGACCGCAAGGTTTCGGAAAGCATCGGCCAGGTCGATGGACTTCCGACCACCTTCATCTACGATCCGCAGGGGAAGCTGGCCGAGCGCCACGTCGGCAAGATCACGCGCAAGCAGATCGAACGCCTTATCGGCGCCCGGAAAGGCGGCTGATCGCGTTCAGTTGTCGCTGAAATAGCGTGTCGGTGTGACGACTATGGGTGCACGAGAGCGCTCGTATTCCCAGTTTCCCGACCACGCTCGCAGCACGTTATCCGGATAGCGCGATTTGCCCAGCGTCCCGTTGTAACGGGCCAAGGCGCGGAACGTGTCGCCGTGTTCGATGGTCAGGTAATGTCGCAGGATCGTGCAGCCATAGCGCAGGTTGGTGCGCAGGTTGAACAGGTTCTGGTCGCCGTCGCCGATCAATTTTGTCCAGAACGGCATGACCTGCATGTAGCCGCGCGCGCCGGCTTTCGACACCGCGTATTTGCGGAATTTGCTCTCCACCTGGATGACCCCGAGCACCAGTTGCGAATCGAGCCCCGCCCGCGTCGCCTCGTATTGCACGGTGATCAGGAAATCCTGGCGGGTTATGTCGTCAGGAATGTGTTTTATCAGCCGCTTCGACATTTCCGCCAGCCAGGCGGCGCCTTCCGCCTGCGAGGCGAACGTCAGTCTGGGGCTGGCCCGATCGGCGACAGACCGGTGCAAAACGGCCTGCACGCTCGCAGACAACGGTTCGTATCGCTGCTCGCCCGCAACACCTTCGCGCAGGGCCAGCACGCACAAGAGCAGCAGTGCCAGGCGTGTGGCGTTTCCGGTTCGTGTGGGCGGTGGTTTCATCCGCAAAGCGATATGAGATGCCCGGCTGCGTTCTGCAAGTCGATCGTCGTTGCGGCCTTCTCTGTACGCGCCTGGTATTCGACCTTGCCTTCCTTCAGGCCGCGATCGCCGATGGTCACGCGGTGCGGCACGCCGATGAGTTCCAGGTCCGCGAACATTACGCCCGGGCGTTCGTCGCGGTCGTCCAGCAGCACATCGATGCCGGCAGCCTGCAGTTCGTCGTGCAACTGGTCCGCCACCTTTTTGATTTCCGCGTTCTTACGGTAGCCGATCGGCGCGATCGCAACCTGGAACGGCGCCATCGGTAGCGGCCAGATGATGCCTTTCTCGTCGTTGCCCTGCTCGATCGCCGCGGCGACGATGCGCGAGACGCCGATGCCGTAGCAGCCCATTTCCAGCACTTGCGCCTTGCCGCCCTCGTCGAGGAAGGTGGCTTTCATCGCCGCGGAATACTTGGCGCGCAGTTGGAAAATGTGGCCGACTTCGATGCCGCGGCAGATATCGAGCGTGCCTTTGCCGTCGGGCGACCGATCGCCTGCGATTGCATTGCGGACGTCGGCGACGATCGCGGGCTCCGGCAGGTCGCGGCCGAAATTCACTCCCGTCAGGTGAAAGCCGGCTTCGTTGGCGCCGCACACGAAATCGCTCATCGCGGCAACGGAACGATCGGCGATGACCGTGACCTCGGCCGGCATGCCCACCGGTCCGATGTAGCCGGGACGGCAGCCGATGCGCGCCTCAATTTCCTTTTCGGTGGCAAAGCTGAAGCCATTGAGCCCGGGCAGCTTCGTTGCCTTGACTTCGTTGAGCTGATGGTCGCCGCGCACCAGCAGCATGAACATCCGGTCTTCGCATACCACCGCGAGCGCCTTGACCGATTGCGACAACGTAAGGTTCAGGAAAGCAGTTACGTCTTCGCAGGTTGTCTTGCCCGGAGTGGGCATTTTTTCCATTTTCTTAGCGGCGGCCGCGCGCGGCTGCGCAGGCGCTACGGCTTCGGCTAGTTCAACGTTCGCGGCAAATTCGGACGTCGGCGAATAGGCGATGGCATCTTCGCCGGAATCCGCGAGCACATGAAATTCATGCGAACCGGTGCCGCCGATCGCACCGGTATCGGCGGCAACGGCGCGGAATTTCAGGCCGAGCCTAGTGAAGATGCGCGAGTAAGCGTCATACATGTTGCGGTACTCGCGCTCGAGGTCCGGGTAGTTCGCGTGGAAGGAGTAGGCGTCCTTCATCATGAACTCGCGCGCGCGCATGACGCCGAAGCGCGGCCGGATCTCGTCGCGAAACTTCGTCTGTATCTGGTAGAAATTCAACGGTAGCTGCCGGTAAGAGCGAATCTCCCGGCGCGCGATGTCCGTGATGACTTCTTCGTGCGTCGGACCGAAACAGAAATCGCGTTCGTGGCGATCCTTGATCTTGAGCATCTGCGGGCCGAATACATCCCAGCGTCCGGTTTCCTGCCAGAGTTCGGCCGGCTGGACCGCCGGCATGAGCAGTTCCACCGCGCCGGCGCGGTTCATTTCCTCGCGCACGATTTGCTCGACCCTGCGCAGCACGCGCAGGCCCAGTGGCATCCAGGTATAGAGTCCGCTGCCGAGTTTCCTGATGAGACCGGCACGCAGCATCAACTTGTGGCTGAGGAGTTCGGCTTCGCTGGGGGCTTCCTTGAGCGTGGAGATGAAGAACTGCGAGCTGCGCATGCGACTGATTCCGTTGTCGAAAAGCCGCTATTCTACAGGCCGCGCCCGGCGCCGGACTACGCCGTACCGTTTTGGCAGACAGATCCGGCTTCCGCGCGCGTAATGAATTCATCAATTTTGTCGGGGGAAGAGCTTGCTCGGAAAGTGGAGAATCGATCGCAACGCGAATCGCGATGTCAGCGTGGAAGTCAGCGAGAAGGACGGTATCCGCTCCCTGCATTTGGGCAGCGACACCGTGCAAAGCTCGATGAAGCTCGACGATCCGTCCGAACTTGTGCTGTCGTACACGCGCGCGATGATGGCCTTTCTGTTGTTCCGGCCGCAGCCCGAACGTGTCCTCATGATCGGTCTGGGAGGCGGCTCGCTGCCCAAGTTCGTCTACAGGCATCTGCCCGCCGCCAGGACGACAGTCATCGAATTCGAACCCCGGGTCATCGCCATTGCTCGCCAGTATTTTCATGTTCCGCCGGACGACGAGCGTTTCGTCGTGGAAGCGGCCGAGGGAGGGTCGTGGGTGGCGGCGCATCCGGGTTGCTGCGACGTGCTGATGGTAGACGGCTACAACGGCAATGAGCAGGGTCCCCAGCTGTGCTCTGAGGATTTTTACGCTAGCGCGCATGCCGCGTTGTCCGACGACGGCGTCCTGGTAGTCAATCTGTGGAGTTCGGACAGCCGCTACGACGCCTACCTGCAGCGCATCGAAGGAGTGTTCGAGGCGGTGGTCTGCGTGCCGGCGGAAAGACGCGGAAACGTGGCGGTTCTCGCCTTCCGCCGCTCGCCGGGACAGCCGCGCTGGGACGATTTGCGATCGGCCGCCCGCTCCCTGCAATCGCTCTACGGCCTTGAATTCCTTAAATTTGTGGAGGGAATGCGCGAGTTCAATCCACGCTCGGCGGCACGCCTGTTGGTCTAATCCCGGATGGCGAAACTTCTTTTATCGCGCCATTTGTGGAAAAATCAGGCCATTGAACAGGCTTTGGGGTGGCTCACATGGTCGATCGTGATGGCTATCGCCCGAATGTAGGAATCATTCTTTGCAACGGCAGGAACGAGGTTTTCTGGGGTAAGCGGATAAAGGAGCATGCCTGGCAGTTCCCGCAGGGCGGGATCAAGGGTGGCGAGACACCCGAGCAGGCGATGTATCGCGAGCTCAAGGAAGAGGTCGGCCTCGACCCCTGCCATGTGAAGATCCTCGGGCGCACCCGCGAATGGCTGCGCTACGACGTGCCGCAGAACTGGGTGCGTCGTGATACGCGCAGCCAGTATCGCGGACAGAAACAGATCTGGTTCCTGCTCAGGCTGCTGGGGCGCGATTGCGACGTATGCCTGCGCCAGTCCGAGCATCCGGAGTTCGATGCCTGGCGCTGGCATGAGTACTGGATCCCGCTGGAAAGCGTGATCGAGTTCAAGCGCGAGGTTTACCAGCGAGCGTTACAGGAGTTGGTGCGCTACCTGAACGCATCGCGCGTGCGCCGCGAGCAGGAGGAGCGCGCGCCGCGCCCGTTCACGTCGCTGGACAGCTGATTTCCGTAAGCTCCGGCGCCAGCGCCGGAGTTTCCAGTTCGACGACGACCAGCAACGCCCTGCCTTCCCCCTTCCAGTAATCCGCGGCATCCGCCAGCGTGTCCACCGCGGCGGCGAATTCTTCCGGCTCGGCCCGCGCAAAGCCCGACGCGTCGCGCAGCACCAGCAGCGTGCCGCCCGGGCCAGGTTCGAGGTCGAGCAGGCAATCGTAAAAAGCATCCCAGTTGTGGCCGAAATACTCCGGGAATTGCAGCGCCTTGGCGAGCGCATTCAGGAAGGCGTTCTTGTCGCGGACCGCAAGCAGGCGAGCCGGGACGATTTGCATTTCCTTCGCAGCGGACTCCAGCGCCCGATCGGACAGTGGAGCATGGCAGCGGAAAACACCGCCCGAGCGCGATTCGATGAGATCGGTTTTCATTCGACGATCAGTCTGAAACTGCGGTAGTGGTCTGCCGTGTACCAGAACTTGTTTTTCCCGGCGATGATTCTTCGCGCGCCACGGTCGCGGCTGTGCGGCGTCTTCACTGTATATTCCCGATAAGTGTGGCGCGCCGCAAAAGGCAACCGGCCCTCGCGGTTCGCAAATACGGCGCCGTCGCGGGCGTAGGGAAACGGGCCGCCCTGCCGGATCAGGGCGAGGGTGTCGCGCGCCTCAACGGGGAGTTCCCCCTCGCGGACCCAGGTCGGAGATTTACTGGAGCCGGATCGTGCCCCTGCCGGGGCGGCATCCGACAGCAGCAATATTCCTAGCAGACACGCGGCAATGAACCGCATCGAATGGGGCCCATTTTTTATCCAATCGTTCAAGGTATTACCTCTGTATCGTTGGGCCCATTCTCCAGCTGGACGGCGACCATCTCGCAGGACACCGGCCGAGCCTTGCGAAGATATGCAAGTAGAAGATTCGCCTTGAAAATCCGGTGGCCGCGAGGTTAACATGGCGGCATGTCTGCCGGTGTCAAAACCGCCACGGAATTCGACTCGGGAACCCTAATTTAAATGCCGCGCCGCAACGACTACGACGTAACCGACCGGGTCAACACGACCGAGCCGGCTTCGGTCAATGGCGAAGTCAATCGTATCTTTCTCGAGCTTTATCCTAACGCTTCCACGCACGTACTCAATCGCTGTTTTCGGGACTTGACGCGCCTGCAGAGGGGCGAATATCCCGGCTATCACGCCTGCGATACCAGCTACCACAACCTGCAGCATTCGCTGGATGTTACGTTGGCGATGGCGCGACTGATGGACGGTTACGAGCGCACCCAGGACCGCAGCGGCGAGCTTGGCGCCCGACTGTTCCGTTTCGGCATCGTCACCGCGCTGTTTCACGATATCGGCTACCTGCGCAAAGTTAACGATACCCGGCACAAGAACGGCGCGGAATACACGCTCAAGCACGTGACGCGCGGCGCCAGGTTCCTCGAGGACTACATGAATCGCATTGGCATGGCCGAACTCGCGCCGATCGCATCCCAGCTCATTCATTTCACGGGATACGAAAAGCCGATTGCGAAGATCGACGTGCCGAACCTGTCGTTCCGGCTGCTGGGCAACATGCTCGGCACGGCAGACATCATCGCGCAGATGGCCGACCGCTGTTACCTCGAAAAATGCCGCGACCGCCTGTATCCGGAATTCGTCGAAGGCGGTCTGGCCGCGCGCGACGAGTCCGATCGGCGCAGCAGCGTGATGTTCAGGAGCGTGGGCGACCTGATGGTGAAGACCCCGCACTTCTACAAGACTGCGACGGTGCGCCTGAACGATCAACTCGGCAGCGCGCACGGCTACGCCGGCAAACACTTTGGCGGGCAGAACCTTTACTTCGACGAAATCGAAAAGAACATGCAGTACGCCACCGCCGTCGCACAGCAGGGCGACCTGACGTTGCTGCGCCGCGAGCCGCCCACGCCGGGCGAAGAAGCGCTCCAGATCTTCTAGTTTTTCCTGCGTACGTCCAGCATGATTTTGCCGACGTGTTCGCTCGATTCCATGAGGGCGTGCGCCGCCGCCGCTTCATCCAGCGCAAACGTTTTGTAGATTACCGGCCGGATCTTGCCCGCCTCGATGAGCGGCCAGATTTTTTCCCGCAATGCCTGGGCGACGGCTGCCTTGAACTCCACCGGCCGCGGGCGCAAAGTCGAACCCGTGATCGTCAGGCGCCGGCGCAGGATGTCGCTCAAGTCCAGTGAAGTCTTCGTGCCGCCCAGGAATGCGATCAGCGAAAGCCTGCCGTCATTGGCGAGGCATGCCAGTTCACGCGGCACGTAGTCCCCGCCGACCATGTCCAGAATCACGTCGACGCCACGGCTTCCAGTCAATTCCTTGATGACCGCAACGAAATCCTCGTTACGGTAGTTGATGGCGCGCGTCGCGCCGAGTTTTTCGCACGCCGCGCATTTTTCCGCCGTGCCGGCAGTCACGTAAACCGCATGACCGAGCGCGCGCGCCATCTGGATCGCGGTGACGCCTATGCCGCTCGAGCCGCCCTGCACGAGCAGCGTCTCGTCGTTCTTCAGGCCACCGCGGTCGAACACGTTGACCCAGACGGTGAAGAAGGTTTCCGGCAGGCTGGCGGCCTGTTCAAGCGTGAGGCCTTTGGGAATGCGCAGGCATTGCACAGCGGGTGCGTTCACATACTCGGCGTAACCGCCTCCGGTCACCAGCGCGCAAACTTCATCGCCGATTTTCCATTCCTTGACTTTCGGTCCGAGCGTAACGATGGTGCCCGAGACTTCGAGCCCGGGGATGTCGGAGGCGCCGGGCGGCGGCGCATAGCCGCCTTTGCGTTGCAGCACGTCGGGTCGGTTCACGCCGGCGAATGCGACCTCGATCAGTACCTCGCCCGCCGCGGGAGCGGGCACGGGACGCTGGCCCGGTCGGAGCACTTCCGGACCGCCGGGCGTGGTGATTTCAATTGCTCGCATCTGGGACGGTATGTTCATGGTGGCCGGGGCTCTGGATTGGATCGGTGTTTATATCATCTTTGCGCGCAAGACTTTCCGGGTTTGCGCCTTGCGGGGCGTTGCGGCATCATTCCGTGCTCTTTTGACGAAAATAAATCAGCGGGAGGATTTCATGGAATATCGCAAGCTCGGCAACAGCGGCCTGAAGGTTTCGCAGTTGTGCCTCGGCACCATGATGTTCGGCGATCGTACCGATGAGAAGGAAGCCGGCCGCATCGTTTCCGCCGCTTTCGACGCCGGCGTGAATTTCCTCGACACGGCGGACCAGTACGCAAAAGGCGAGTCGGAGCGCATTACCGGCAAGCTGATCGCGGCCAACCGCGATCACTGGGTGCTTGCGACCAAGGTCGGCAACGCCATCGGGCCCGGCCCGAACCAGGTGGGGCTCGGACGCAAATGGATGATGCAGGCGATCGACGCCAGCCTCACGCGGCTCGGCAGCGACTATGTCGACATCTATTACCTGCATCGCGATTTCGACGAGGCTGCCCTCGAAGAAACCGTCGCTGCCATGGGCGACATCATCCGTTCCGGCAAGGCGCGCTATTTCGGATTGTCCAACTTCCGCGGCTGGCGCATCGCCGAGATCATCCGGCTGTGCCGCTCAATGAATGTGCCGCAGCCGATCGTCTGCCAGCCTTACTACAACGCAATGAACCGCCAGCCGGAAGTCGAAATCCTCCCGGCGTGCCGTTACTATGGCATCGGCGTCGTGCCTTACAGTCCGCTTGCGCGCGGCGTGCTGACCGGAAAATACAAGCCGAACGAAGCGCCGCCTGAAGGCACGCGCGCCGGGCGCGCCGACAAGCGCATGATGGAAACCGAATTCCGCAAGGAATCACTGGCAATCGCACAGAAGATCCGCGCCTTTGCCGAGAAGAAGGGAACCAGCGCCGGCCATTTCGCGGTGAAGTGGGTGCTCAACAATGCCATCGTCACCAGCGTCATCTGCGGACCGCGCACCCTTGAGCAATGGCAGGACTATGTGAAGGCGCTCGAGTTCAAGTTCGAAGCCAAAGGCGAGGCTCTGGTGGATTCCCTCGTGTCCGTCGGCCATCCGTCGACCCCGGGCTACAACGATCCGCAATACCCGCTGACCGGCCGCGCGCCGCTCGTCGGTTAAGGCGAACATGGACAAGCTCCCTGTCGCAGTCGTTACCGGCGGTTCGCGCGGTATCGGTCGCGCAATCGTCGAGATGCTGGCGGCACGCGGATACCGCGTCGTGTTCACCTACGCCAGCCGGGAAAACGACGCTGCCGCCGTCGAGGCCGTCGTGGCAGAGGCAGGCGGAGAGGCGAAAAAATTGCGTGCGGACGTGGCGGATGCGAAATCCGCGCAAGCCGTGGTTAAATCCGCGCTGAATGCGTTCGGGCGCATCGACGTGCTGGTCAACAACGCCGGCACGCATCTGCCGGACGTCTCCATTGCCGATACGTCGCCGGAGGAATTCGATCGCGTGCTTCGCGTGAACCTGTATGGGACGTTCCACATGGTCCAGGCCGTGCTGCCGCACATGCAGGCCCGCAAGAGCGGCAACATCGTCAACCTGTCGTCCAACATCACCAGCCGCTTTGCCGCGAAGAACTGTGCGTATACCGTTTCGAAAGTCGGCGTCGAGGCGCTGACCCGCATCCTGTCGAAGGAGGAGGGCCGCTACGGCATCCGCGTGAATGCGATCGCGCCCGGCCCGATTCGCACCGACATGCTGGAAGAAACTTTCGTCAAGATCGGTTCCGAACGTGCGGATGCGTTCATCAAATCGGTGCCGCTCGGGCGCAGGGGCGAGCCGAGCGAAATCGCGGAAGTGGTGGCCTTCCTGGTATCCGATGCCGCGAGTTACATGACCGGGCAGATCGTGTTCGTCAACGGCGGCGGGCCGGGCGGTTAGTTATTTCATGCCGCTGATCCGCGAAGACGTCAGGCACCGTGCGCTACGGGCATGAGTTCGAGGACCTCGAGTAGCAGGGAAAAAATTCCTCCACGCAAAGGACGCAAAGATACGCGAAGAAAACCAAAAAGGGTCGCTGGAATAATACGGCCATAGCAGGGCATCCATCCGTTATCGGACATCGTGAAGTTGGCACCTTCGGACAACCTTCAGTTTCATTTCCTGCCTGTCCTGCTTTCCTTTGCGTACCTTCGCGTCCTTTGCGTTGATATTTTTCCTAAGCCAGAATTTTTGCCAGTGCGGCGCGCATGTCGGCAGGGACTGCGATTGAGCGGCGGGAAGTGCGATCCACGTACACATGCACGAAGTGGCCCTGCGCCGATGCGGCGTTGTCTTCGTTTCGGAATAATCCGATCTCGTAGCGTACGCTGCTGTTGCCCAGCTTGGCGACGCGCAGTCCGGCATGCACGATGTCCGGAAACGTGATCGGCGAAAAATACTGGCACTGCGTTTCCACCACCAGCCCGATCACCGCACTCTTCTCGATATTCAGCGCCCCCTGTTCGACAAGATACTGGTTCACCACGGTGTCGAAGTAGCTGTAGTAGACGACATTGTTGACGTGGCCATAGACGTCGTTGTCCGCCCAGCGCGTGGGGATGGCCCGGAAGTGCCGGTAGGCGTTGCGTGATTCCGCTGTCGTTCTTGTCATGGTTACCTCGTGGTCAGTGCGTTCCGGTCTGGTCATCGGCATCGGCCAACCTGCGCATGTGCTGCCAGTTCACGGCCAGCAATCCCGCCGCGACCACCACGAACATGCCGAACAGGGTTATGGGCTCGGGAAAGTCGCCGAACACCAGGTACGCGAGCAGCGTCGACCAGATCAATTGGGAAGAGACGAATGGCGCCAGTGTCGAAGGCGACGTGTGCTCCATCGCGCGGATCAGCAACAGGTGCCCGAACCCGCCGAGCAATCCAATGCAGACCACGAATCCGGCCTGGCTCAGCGTCGGGGTGATCCAGTGGAACGGCACCGCGAAGCTGGTGATCGCCCCGCCGACAATGGCGGTGTAGAACAGCGACGTGTAGGGATGGTCGCGGCCGGCGACCTTGCGCGTGACGATCTGGTACACGCTGAACAGGATGGCGGTCGCGAGCGGAAACACGGCGGGCAGCGAGAGCACGCCGCCGCCCGGGCGCATGATGATCAGCACGCCGGTAAAGCCAATGATGACGGCGAACCACTGCCGGCGCGTCACCTTGTCGCCGAGCATCGGTCCCGACAGCAGGGCGGTGAGAACCGGTCCGACGAAAGTGATGGCCGCCGCCTCGGCCAGCGGCAGATAACGCAACGCGAAGTAGAAGAACGTCGTGCTGCCGACCAGCAGCACTCCGCGCAGGATCTGCTTCCACGGATGCGCCGTGTAAACCAGGCGCATGCCCATGCGCGGTCCAAGCCACGCCAGCATGACCACGATGTGCACCACGTAGCGGGCCCACATCAGCGCTGACATCGGGTACGACTTGAGCATGTACTTGGCAAGCGTGTCCATCGCCGAGAACATGAACACCGCGGCCATGATCAGCCCGATGCCGCGCAGCGCGCGCTTGTGGTGCTGGGCGTCAGCGCTGGTCATTGGGAAAGCCGTGAATATCGTGAATGCCGTAAAACCTGCGTAGTCTTGATTGCGATATTCACGACGGTCACGATAGTCACGTTAGTTACGGCCCTTTGGCAATACGCCGCGGCCGGCGAAGCTTGTTTTGCCGCCGAGCGCCTCTTCGATGCGGATTGCCTCGTTCCATTTGGCCATGCGTTCCGAGCGCGCAAACGAGCCCACTTTGAGTTGCCCCGCATCCCAGCCTGCCGCAAGATGTACGATGGTGACATCTTCGGTCTCGCCCGAGCGCGCCGAGACGATGGTTCCCCATCCGGCGCGCTTGCCCGCGTCCAGCGCCGCCTTGGTTTCAGTCACGGTGCCGGCCTGGTTGGGTTTGATCAACACGGCGTTGCAAGCGCCGGAAGCGGCCGCATCCTTCACGCGCGCGGCGTTGGTTACCAGGAAATCGTCGCCGATGATCTGCACATTCTTGCCCGCGGCCGCGGTGAATTTCTTCATGGCCTCGGCATCGTCTTCGGCGACTGGATCCTCGATGGAGACGATTGGGTAGCGTTCCAGCCACCCGAGCAGCAGCTCGCACAGGCCGTCGCTGTCCAGCTCGCGGCTGTCCAG
>JAYVMZ010000086.1:0-2639 GCA_043758735.1 Betaproteobacteria bacterium | reverse complement strand
GAGGGGCGCATCTTCGACCACGCGTTCAACTTCGTGCGCGTAAAGCTGTTCACCATTCCCGGGCTGACCGTGCCGGCGCCGTTCGGCGGCCGCCTGCGCCAGATCATGGTCGATCTGAACCCGCAGTTGATGACGGCCAAGGGCGTTTCGCCAAACGATGTCGTCACTGCGCTGCAGAGTTCGAACATCCTGGTGCCGGCGGGCACCGCGCGCATCGGCTCGACCGAATACAACGTAACGATGAACTCCAGTCCGGCGACGGTGGATCAGTTCAATCAGATGCCGTTGCGCATCTCGAATGGAGTGCCGGTCCTGTTGGGCGACGTGGCGAAAGTCGCGGACGGCTATGCCGTGCAGAACAACGTCGTCCACGTCGATGGCCGGCGCGCGACTTACCTTACCATCCTGAAGCACTCCGAAGCTTCTTCGCTGGCGGTGGTGGAGGCCACCCGCGACCTGTTGCCGGAAATCCAGAAGGCCGCGCCGCAAGGCATCGAGATCAGGCTTGATTTCGACCAGTCGGTTTACGTGCGCGCGGCGATCAAGAACGTCGCTTCCGAAGCGGTCATTGCATCTTTGCTGGTGTCGCTGATGGTTCTGCTGTTCCTCGGTTCGTGGCGCAACACCATCGTCGTGATCACCTCGATTCCGTGCGCCATGGCGGCCGGCATCCTCGGCCTGTATTTCACCGGCAATACTATCAACCTGATGACGCTGGCCGGCCTGTCCCTCGCAACCGGTATCCTGGTCGACGACGCGACGGTAGCCGTGGAGAACATTCACCGGCACCGCGCGATGGGGCAACCGCTCACGGTCGCGATCCTGGAAGGGTCTCGCGAAGTGGCGGTGCCGCGCACGATGGCCACCCTGGCAATCTGCATCGTATTCATTCCGGTTGCTTTCCTCTATGGCGTTTCGAAATTCCTGTTCGTTCCGCTCGCGCTGTCCGTGGTGTTCGCCCTGCTTGCATCCTACATTTTGTCTTTTACGCTGGTGCCCATGCTTTCCCGGCAATTGCTGGCGGGAGAACATCATGATGACGGGGCCGGCCAGGGCATTGCAGCGCGATTGAATCGCGCCAGGGAGAATACGCTGGAATGGTTGCAGAACACGTACGGCGCCGTGCTGACGGTCATCATGCGCCACCGCCCCTTCGTGCTGGTGTGTCTGCTGCTGATGGGCGGCATCAGCGTTTTGCTTGGCCGGGTGGTGGGAACCGACTTCTTCCCGACTGCCGACGTCGGTATTCTCAAGCTGCATTTCCGCGCGCCGATGGGCATGCGCATCGAGGAAACGGAAAAGCTGGTGCTCGAGGTCCAGGAGGAGATCCGCAAGATCATTCCGGCCGAAGAGATATCGACGATCAATGACATGCTGGGCGTGCCGCTGTTCTTCAATCTCGCCTTCGTGCCGACCGACAACATCAGCGGCATGGACGCCGACATCCTCATCTCGCTGAATCATCCGCACCACCCTTCGGCTCACTGGATGCGCGAGTTGAGGGCGAAGCTGCCGCCGAAATTTCCGGGCTCGACCATGTATTTCCAGAACGCCGACATCGTCACCCAGGTGCTGAACTTCGGCTTGCCGGCGCCGATCGACGTGCAGATCCAGGATTCGAACTTCGAACGCGCGCAGGGCTACGCTTCGCGCGTGCGCAAGATCATCGAGGAGACGCCCGGTGCCGTCGATGTGCGCCAGATGCAGGTGCTGAACTACCCGGCCTTGCGCGTGGAAGTCGATCGCGTGAGGGCGGCCCGGCTTGGACTCACCCAGCGTGACGTGGCCAGCAACATCCTGACGACGTTGTCGTCCAGCGCGATCGTCAATCCTTCGTATTTCCTGAACCCGAACGGCGTGAACTACACCGTCGCGGTGCAGACGCCGCTCGAGCGCATGAGCTCGGTCGATGACCTCATGGCGACGCCGATCACTTCCGGTACTGCGCCGGTACTCGATGTCAGGGCCGCCGCACGCCTCGATGCCACCCCCGGCGCATTGGTAACCCGGCTATCCAGCATCGCCACGATCAAGCCGGAGACGAGCTACCAGTCGGTATCGCACTACACCGTGCAGCGCGTGCTCGACATTGCCGCAAACGTGGACGGCCGCGACCTGGGCGGCGTTGTCTCGGACATCAAGCGCAAGATCGACGCGTTAACGGCCGAGAAAGATTTTCCTCCGACCGCGAAAATCATCATCCGCGGCCAGTACCAGGTCATGAATTCCTCCTTTGAGAGCCTGATCGGGGGCCTGCTGCTGGCCATCGTGCTGGTCTATGCACTGCTCGTGGTGCTGTTCCAGTCCTGGGTCGACCCGTTCATTATCATGATGGCGGTGCCCGGTGCGCTGATCGGCATCCTGTGGATGCTCGCGCTGAGCGGGACGACGATCAACGTCATGTCGCTGATGGGCGCGATCATGGCGGTCGGCATCGGCGTTTCCAATTCGATTCTGATCGTGAGTTTCGCCAATGAACTGAGGGCGGAGAAAAACCTGGGTGTGGTCGAAGCGGCGGTGGAAGCCGGCGTGACGCGACTGCGGCCGGTGATGATGACCGCGCTGGCCATGATCATCGGTATGGTGCCGATGGCGCTGGGTTTGGGCGAGGCGGGAGAGCAGAATGCGCCCCTGGGACG
>JAYVMZ010000085.1:0-3454 GCA_043758735.1 Betaproteobacteria bacterium | reverse complement strand
GTCCGCAGCACCTACAGGCGTATCTCAATGAGTTCACGTTCCGCTTCAACCGCCGTTTCTACCCGTTCAACGCATTTCGCTCCCTGCTTGGCATTGCCGACGATGTCACCGCGCCAACTTACGCCGAACTCTACGCCGCGAAGTCGCGACACACTACTTCCAGTAAGTGTGTGTGACAACCCGATAAGCACGGAAAGAACAAGTCCTTCCAGATCTGTTCGACCATCGCGGGATCGCGCCCGAGCAATTTCGGACCGAGATGATCACGAATCAGTGCCACGACCGACGAACCGCCGGTACCGATGGTGTAGGTGTAGCCAGTGCCCTCCGCTCCATCGTCGGCATACAGGCGCACCATCGGCGTTTCCTGCGTGTGGAACGACTGGATCGCATCGCCGCGCTGCACGTGCGGCTTGAGGTCGACCTGGAACACTTCGACCCGGATGATCTTTGACATGCTGCGTTATCCCCCTTTTCGTTGTTATACCTGCCGGCGGGCGTCCAGCCGGGCCGCCTCACCGTGCGCGGCCTCTTGCCGCAGTTTTATAGACTTCCTTTTTGGCGGCATAAATCGTCTTCTGCACCACGGCATGCACCACACCGCGTGCGTCCATCAGTTCGATCTCGTAGTTCAGATCGACAGCGGGCTCGGATTCGAGACGCTTCCTCATTGAAGCCACCTGCGCATCACTCAGGCTGCACTCGGCGTAGAGCGTCGAGCGGCCCGGCTTTTTATAGCGAATCGCCCCCGCCTTGTCCCAGATGATGTACCCGGGACCGAGGGTGACCTTGACCAGAATGGCGTACAGCGGGTCGGTTGCCGCGTACATCGCGCCGCCGAACAGGGTGCCGTGGATATTCCGGGTGCGGAAATTGAGCGGCAGCTTGATACGCAACTTGCGCATGTCCTCGGAGATGTAGATGACGCGCGCGCCGGTTGCGCGAAAAGCCGGGAAAAAATTGAAACCCAGCCGGCGCAACCAGATCCGCAGCGATTCGCGCGGATGCACGGTGCGCCACGGCCCGGCAAAACTCATCTCAGCGACTCGAATACGCCAGCCGCGCCCATGCCGGTGCCGATGCACATCGTGACCATGCCGTATTTCTGCCCTCGCCGGCGCAAGCCGTGCAGAAGCGTCGCAGTGCGGATCGCTCCGGTTGCGCCCAGCGGATGACCGAGCGCGATCGCGCCGCCGAGCGGATTGACCTTATTGCGGTCCAGGCCGAGATCGCCGATCACTGCAAGGCTCTGGGCGGCGAACGCTTCGTTCAACTCGATCCAGTCGAGATCGTCAAGTTTGAGACCGGTCTGCTTGAGCACCTTGGGTATCGCAAATTTGGGGCCAATGCCCATGATCTCGGGCGGCACGCCCGCCACCGCGAAGCCAAGAAAACGTCCGAGCGGCTGCAGATTGAAGCGTTTCAATGCCGCCTCGCTCGCCAGAATGACCGCGCCCGCTCCGTCCGAGGTCTGCGAACTGTTGCCCGCCGTCACGGAACCGTTTGTTGCAAAGGCCGGACGCAGTTTGGCAAGCACCTCGCGTGTCGTGCCCGCGCGCGGGCCTTCGTCGTTGGTTATGACCTTGCTGCGCGTGACGACCTGATGATGTTCGAAATCGGGCAGGCGTTCGTTAAGGGTGTAAGGCGTGATCTCGTGCTTGAAGTCGCCCTTCTCGATCGCTGCCAGCGCGCGCCGGTGCGATTCGGTCGCGAATTCATCCTGCGCTTCCCGGCTTACCTTCCATTGCTCCGCCACTTTTTCCGCCGTGATGCCCATGCCGTAGGCAATGCCGATGTTTTCGTCGTCGGTGAAGAATTTTTCGTTGGCGACGATCTTGTTGCCCCCCATCGGGATCATGCTCATGCTTTCGGTGCCTGCCCCGATCATCACGTCGGCCTCCCCCAGGCGTATCCGGTCGGCTGCAGTCGCCACTGCCTGCAGTCCAGACGAGCAGAACCGGTTCAATGTCACCCCTGCAACCGTGTTCGGAATTCCGGCCAGCAGCAAGCCGATGCGCGCCACGTTCATGCCCTGCTCGGCTTCCGGCATTGCACAACCAACGACGACGTCGTCGATGACTGCCGGGTCGAGTCCCGGCACTTGTGCCAGCGCACTCTTCAAGACATGCGCAAGCATGTCGTCGGGCCGCGTATGCTTCAACACCCCGCGTGGCGCCTTGCCCACCGGCGTACGGGTGGCGGCGACTATGTATGCATCCTGTACTTGCTTAGCCATCTTTCAATCTCCAGTTTCAATCTGAACCACGGAGGGCACGGAGGACACGGAGGAAAAACATGCGGGAGTTAGAAGCAGGCCCGGCGCTGAAGTGACCATCTATGGCAGGCTCAGCGCTCAGCAATTTCTCTCCTCTTGCCTTTCCTCTGTGTCCTCCGTGGTTCCAATTCAGTTTCTTAGGGGTTTACCGGTTTTGAGCATTTGCTCGATGCGGGCTTGCGTCTTTTCGGTCGCGATGAGTTCCATGAAAGCCTCGCGCTCGAGGTCGAGATACCAATCCTCCGTCAGCAGCGTGCCCGGCTCGACATCGCCGCCACACATCACGAAGGCGACTTTGCTGCCGATCAGGAAATCGTGCTCGGAGATGTAGTTGCCGGCGAGCATGTTGGCCATCGCCATCTTGAACGTCGCGATCGCACTGCGCCCCGCCGCGGGAATGTTTCGCGCCCGCAGCGGCGGCCGGTAGCCCGCTTCCGACATCGCCGCAAGCTCCGCCTTGGCGGCGTGTAAAAGTTCGAAGCGGTTCATCACGATGCGGTCGCTCGGCCGCAGGAAACCCAGTTCGCGCGAATGTTCCGCGCTTTTCCCCACTTGCGCGGTCGCCACGTTCTGGAAATAGTTTTTCAGGAAGGGGAAAGCGTCGCCGCCCTTCGCGTCTGCCGCGGCGCGCATCGCGAACTCCTTGCAGCCGCCGCCCGCTGGCAGCAGGCCGACCCCGGCTTCGACCAGGCCGATATAACTTTCCAGCGAAGCGACCGCGCGATCGCAATGCATGGTGAACTCGCAACCGCCACCCAGGGCCATGCCGTCGACCGCCGCGACGATCGGAATCATCGAGTAACGCAACGCCTGCGAAGTCGCCTGGAACTGCTCGACGACCTGCTCCACTTTTTCCAGGCGCCCGGCCATCAGCGAATCGGCGACGTTGAGTTTGAACGCCGCCTTGAGGATGGCCGACTCCGCCTCACGCTTGAACTTTTTCATCATCGACGCAAGTGCGGTCGGTTTCTGTTCGCTCTTCTGGCTGCCACCGCCGGACAGGTTGGCGCCGACCGAAAACGGTGGTTCGGTCTGCCAAAGGACCAGTCCCTTGAAGTGGCGCTCGGCTTCGTCGATTGCCTGCATGACTCCATCGAGTACGTCCTCGCCGATGGCGTGCATCTTCGTCTTGAAACTGATGATGCCAATATCGTCGCCGGTGCTCCACATGCGTACCGC
>JAYVMZ010000084.1:0-3255 GCA_043758735.1 Betaproteobacteria bacterium | reverse complement strand
TACTGCGCACGTTGGGTATCCGCGTCCTCTGCGGTGAGCGCGATTCGAGGTTTGATGTGGATGCGTGGTTTTTCCTAAAATCCGTGGGCATCGGTGTAGCGGTGGCGGCGCCGGTCGGGCCGATGAGCCTGTTGTGCATTCACCGCACGCTGGATCAATCGCATGTCGGGTGCCGTGCTCGTCGGATTCGCTGCCTGCGGATTCGCCACGCTGGCGTGAAAATCTTTTCCAACGCTTGCAGGGCCAGCCGGTAAACTCCGGTTTGAGAACATGGAAAAATACAATGCCGTGATCCGCACAGTCACCTGCCTGCTGGTTGCCCTGGTTTTTTTGCCGGTTCCGCCCGCGCGGAATTTCTGGTCGTGCCCGACAACCGCGTGATCGCTTCCGGCGGGCTGCTGGAAGTTACGCTGTTCATTCCGAACGATTCCGCCGACGCGGAGCTTGCCGTCGATCTGCCTGCCCGGCTCACGCTGCGCACCCGCGGCGTCGCGGCCGCCCCGGAGATCGTACTCGCGCCCATCGAAACCCAGCCGATGCAAGTCAGGATCAAGCCCGGCTCTTTTCTGAAGGCGCGCTATTCCGGATTGTTGCCGAAAGGCCTCAGCGGCAACCTGGTGCTGGAGCCGGTGGATTTCGCGGGACCGGCCCTGGGCATCTCGGCATCGGAAGCGGGCGTCGCGCAGTCCGCACGGAAAAGAGGGGCCGAACCTGCTGGCGACCGCGGGACCGAGGCCGCATCCGCCGCGATCGGTCCGAGCGACCGGGACACGGCGCGGTTTGTCAGCGCATACTCGCCGTACGAGCCGAATTATTTTTCGGCCGGGTCGGATGGGACGACCAACGTAAAATTCCAGATCAGTTTGAAATTCCGTCTGTTCAATCCGGACACGCAGACGTCGTTCCTGGAGAAACTCTACCTCGCCTATTCGCAGACTTCGATCTGGGCAATCGGCGAGTCGTCCGCCCCGTTTTACGATTCAAGCTACCGGCCGAGCGTGTTCTACCTCGACGACGACGTGTCGCAGTGGCCGTTCCGGACATCGTCGCGCCTTGGCTTGCAGGCCGGCGTCGAGCACGAGTCGAACGGCAAGGATGGCGCGGCGTCGCGCAGCATCAATATCGCCTTCATCCGGCCCACGTTCACCCTGCCCTTGGGCAACCGCTATTTCGTTGCGCTCTCGCCGAAAATCTACAGCTACCTGGATAGGTCAGACAATCCCGACATCGCCTACTACCGAGGTTACAGCGACGTGCTCGTGAAGGTCGGCGAAACCGACGGCGTCCAACTCGCCACCACGATGCGGAAGGGCACCGGCCCGGCTCCGTACAGCGTCGAGCTCGACCTGTCGATCCCGCTCAGCACGCCGAAGCTGGGCAACCTTGGCGGCTATCTTCACCTGCAATACTTCGACGGTTACGGCGAAAGCCTGCTCGACTACAACCGCAAGGTGCATCCGCAGGTCCGCATCGGTCTGATGATCACGCGCTAAGCATTGCCTGACCGCCGCTTGCCATCGGTCGTGAGTGCGCATAGAAGTCGGTTTTCCAACGGGAGGGTTGACGCCTTTGCATTCCCGCTTTCTTGTCGCCACGGCCGTCGCGCTTGCCACCGGCCTGGCCCTTGCCGGCGAATCCCGCCTGGCTGCACTGTCCGGCGGTGAATTCACGGTCGCCGACGAATCCGAACTCGCCTATTCGCTGCCTGGGCCCATCTCCGGCCAGCAGCTCGAATTGTTTGCCAACGGCCGCCAGGAATTCCAGCAGCGCTGGGTCGTGCTGCCCTCGATCGGCGGCAAATGGGGACGCGGGCCGACCTCCAACGCGGAAATCTGTGCCGATTGCCACGCCGGCAACGGACGCGGACATGCCCCGGAGACGCGCAAGGAATCGCTCGCCTCCATGGTCGTGCGCCTGTCGATCCCCGGCGAAAACGAGCATGGCGGTCCACGCCCGCATCCGAATTACGGCGACCAGTTGCAGAACCAGGGTGAACTCGGCCGCGTGCCGCCCGAGGGCGATGCAAGCATCGCGTGGAATGACCGCGAGGAGAAATTCGCCGACGGCAGCGTCGTCCTGTTGCGTGCGCCGCAACTTCTCATATCCAATCTCGCCTTCGGCCCGCTCGGACCGGAAATCATGACCTCGGTGCGCATTGCCCCGGCGGTCTTCGGCGCCGGCCTGCTAGACGCGGTAACGGAGGAACAGGTCCTCGAGATCGCGGAAAAACAGAAGGCCCTCGGACTCAACGGCAGGCCGAATTACGTGTGGAACAACGCAACGCAGGCAACCGCCATGGGCCGCTTCGGCTGGAAGGCTTCGCAGCCGACTCTAATGCAGCAGGATGCCTTCGCATTCCTGAACGACATGGGCGTGACGACGCATCTGTTCAAACAGGAAAACTGTCCCGACATCCAGGTCGCTTGCCGCAAGCGCCCGCGCGGGATGATTCCGGAACAATCGGAACGCGCGTTCAACGAATTGCTGTTCTACACGCGCGCACTCGCCGTGCCCGCGCGCCGCCATGCCGAAGATCCCGAAGTCCTGCGCGGCGAATTCCTGTTTGCGCAGGCACAATGCGCGGCCTGCCACGTCCCTGCAATCAAGACCGGCGACTATCCCGCCTTACCCGCCTTGGGCGGCCAGGCGATTCATCCCTATACCGACTTGTTGTTGCATGACATGGGCGAAGGCCTCGCCGATGGCAGGCCGGACTTCCTCGCCGGCCCGCGCGACTGGCGCACGCCGCCGCTGTGGGGCATCGGCCTCAGCGCAAAGGTCAATGGCAACGCGTCGCTGCTGCATGATGGCCGCGCGCGCAACCTGACGGAGGCGATCGTCTGGCACGATGGCGAAGCAGCGGTAGCCCGCGATGCCTTTGTCCTCATGCCCAAACCGGAGCGCGAGGCTTTGCTCGCCTTCCTGAAATCTCTCTGACCATGCCACTTCTGAACCACGGATACCCTCGCGCAGCGTGGAGTACCCTTTTAGAGCACGGAGGAGAACGCAGATGCGGATCCCAGGTGGCTGGGATCAGGCTTATGCTATTGGAAATTTGTTTATGGCCTGATTGAGGCATCTGGGGTCAGGCCTCAATACTGTTCGTTTAGATAGATTTCTGCCATGATCCGCTCATTCCCGTTGCGGAGCAAGTCATAGCCTTTTCCAATGGGGTATGAGTCTAAGCTGGGGGCGTGTTTCCAACGGGGTTTGAGTCTGAGCACGCAGCTGGGGTCGATCATGATGCGAGGCATG
>JAYVMZ010000083.1:0-3158 GCA_043758735.1 Betaproteobacteria bacterium | reverse complement strand
ATCATCAGGGTGGCGAGAATCTTGTTCATGGTTTGCTCCTCCAAGTGCGTTTGCGTTGGAGAAACTTTACGTTTGGAGGGGCTGGCGGCGCGTCGAACTGTTACCGCCTTTTCGTGTGATTTATTCACACGCCCCTTCGGGGGCCAACTGGCCCCCACTGGCCCCCAAAAAGGGGCGCTAGATGGCCCGCTTCAACGGAGCGCCCGTACCGGGACCGGCGCCTGGGTGGATGGTTCGATCTCCGCCGATCCCCATTCAGCGAATATTCACGCAGCTTGGCTGCCCGGCAGCTATCGCGTTCGATAGCCGATATTCGCTCGACCAAGTGCGCGCAATCGCCTCATTTGCGTGGCCGGCCACGCAAGCCGGGTTCCATTCGACGACTTGCCGGGTCCGGCTGTCGTCGTCCGATTGCCGTTCGTCAACGTCCAGGCCTTCGACTATCAAGGCCACCGCTGTCAGATGCAGTGCGATCAAAACAGGCAACAGTACTTTCGGGTTCATGAGCGGTCCTCCTTCGCCGGCATGTGACTTATTCACGCCCGCCTGCCACCCCGATTCAGCCGTTGACGCGAGCACGGTCTTCCACTCCGCAGTTGCCTGACAGCCGGCATTCAAGTTCCTGGCGGCTGATATTGGAACCAATGCGCAATGCCTCATCGGCCTGTCGTCCCCGGCAGGGCTGCAGGCCACGGGTATCGCCTTCTCGATGCGTGCAGCGAATGACCGGCTCTGCCGTGCCCTGCGTTTGTTGAGATTTTGCCTCGGAGGCCGAAACGGGCTGACCGTAAGCCGACATTCCGGGGGCGGCCGTCAGCGCCATATATACGGCGATTGCTGTGATTCGGTTCATGGCTGTCTCCTTCATCATTCGGGTTGCGAAGAAAAGCTTGAAGCGAGGCCAGATTAATGCAGCCAACCCGATTGATCCCGTGCGTTTGACGTCGTTCTCGTGTGAAAAATTACCGCTCTGCGCGAAGCGGACCATCGGACGAGAAGGCAGGACGTCGCGCCTGCCAGCCTTGTCCCTCGTGGGCAATAGGCGCAGACTCCGCAGACTCTTTGCGAAGAAAAAAAGCCGCGAAGAAATAAAGTCGGGGAGGACGGGGATGACTGGATCGATCGACGGGGGCGCTGCGCTCTGGAGCCTGCCGCCTCAGTACCTGAAGGCGCTTGCCGAACAGGGCACTGTAAAGGCATTTCCGAAGAACACCATCATCGTCAGCGAGGGCGACCGCAGCGATTCGCTGTTCATCGTTCAGGCAGGCAAGGTCAAGGTCTATCTGGCGGACGAACACGGCAAGGAGTTGCTGCTGGGCACGCACGGGCCGGGGGAGTACTTCGGGGAAATGATCCTGGACGAAGGGCCCCGTTCGGCTTCGGTCATGACGCTGGAGCCCAGCCGCTTCTCGGTCATCACCACCGACCAGTTCAAACAGTTTCTGGCCCGGCATCCGGATATCGGGCTGGAATTGATCAAGAGCCTGATCCATCGCGTGCGTGCGCTGACCAAGACGGTGGGTAACCTGGGGCTACTGGACGTTTACGGTCGCGTGGCGCGGCTGCTGCTCGACATGGCGGTCGAGGAGAATGGCAAGCAGGTCATCAAGGAGCACCTCACGCAGCAGGACATGGCCAGCCGTGTTGGCTGCTCGCGTGAAATGATCAGCCGCATTCTCAAGGATCTGCGCGTGGGCGGCTATATAACGACGGATGGCGACCGCATGACCATTGCCAAGAAGCCGCCGTCAGCCTGGTAGGCTTGCGGCCGATTTTCTTCCGCGTGAATTTTCCCGTTCCGGACCGGTACTTCTCACGGGATTGTCGGCTTCGTCGTCGATATTCTGAACTGGTGAGCATGTGCTCACGCAATCTCTCGCGAGGAGTCCTATGACAACCCAGTCGAAATCCGTTGTTGCATCCGTCGTCGCGGCATTGTTCGCAGTCGCGGCACTCAATGTCTACGCAGCAGATCAGGTGAGGTCAGCCGGAGCTTCCGACAAACCCGGCCGCGCCCTCGAAGAGGGTACGGTGAAGTCCGGCGGAGCGTCGAACAGGCCGGCGCGTGCAGTCGACCATGGCGTGGTAAGGACAAGCAAGAACAAGAAGCTGCACGATCGCGCAATTGAGGGCGGCGCAGTAAAGTCGCAGGGTACTTCCGACAAGACCAGCCGCGCGGCGGATAAGGCAAGCAAGTAAACCAGCGGACTTTGTCCCGTCGGGCCGACCACTCCGGTCGGCTTTTTTCTTTTTGCCGGATCGTTTCTGACCCTGGCCGTCGCGCCGGCTCAAAGATCTGGGGCCTACCATCGAAGGATGCGACGCGGATCGGAACTGCTCGCGAATAGCGGCAGCAGGCCGCTTTCTCGATGGACATCACTTTTGTGCCCGCATCCGGGCCGCCGCCTGTTCGATAGCGCCAACCCAGACCGTGGCGCGCGCCTGCCTGACCTCGCGCCCTAGCTTCTCGAGCGACGCCAGCAATGCGGGGTCGCGCACGCCACGTCCTGCAGCGGCCAGCGCACGCGCCCGCTCGACTGTAAAAGTGACCACGGGCACGGACTCTTCGCTGAATTTGGCTTGCAGCGCATCCGCGTAACGTTCGGCGTTGGTCCAATCACCGAGCCGAAGCGAGAGTTCAATCGCTGGACGGTAGAAGAAGATGTGATTGTGCACCGGGCAACCGAGTTGAAGAATATCCTCCGCCTCCTCGAGGCAGCGCTGGCGCTCCCCGGCGTCGCTCGTCAATTCGGCGAGGCTACCCAAGATCGCCGGACCAAAATAAGTGATCATCTCCCGGCTCAGGGCATACGCGTCCCGCAACATCCCGGCGGCCTTGTCCGTTTCGCCTTCCTGTGCCAGGCAGGCCGCCACAAATGCCATCCCCTCGGGCACAAAGCGCTTGGCCCCGATGCGGCGCGCCAGTTCGACTGCTGCATCTGCATAGGGGCGTGCGCGCACGGGATCGGCCATCTCGAGAAACGCCCAGGCGCATCCGTGATTAGCGATGACCTGGGAACGGTGATGACCGACTTTGATTGCCAGTTCGAGTGCCTGCCGGGAAAGGTCAAGCCCTTCGTCCACGCGCACCAGGAAGAAAACATTGAATACGCCGAGCATCGCCAGATTCGCGACCTCGACCCGGCCGAGACCGTGGG
>JAYVMZ010000082.1:0-3430 GCA_043758735.1 Betaproteobacteria bacterium | reverse complement strand
GAAAATCGCCGCCGAGAAAAACAGCCACATCAACACCACGGCAAGCGACCCCGCTGCCCCAAAGGCGCTGGCCGTGCCCGCGTGGGCGAGGTACAGCGCCAGGAAATGTTTGCCGATGCTGAAAAGAATGCTTGCGACCAGAGCACCGAGCGCGGCATCCCGCCAGCGCACGTGCACGTCCGGCAGAATCCTCAGCATGACGCTGAAAGCGCAAACGAAGACGGCGAACGCGATGGCATGCTGGGCGGCGACCATGACAGGCTGCGCGATGCTCCCGCTGCCGCCAAGCAATGCGCTGCCGGCGAAGGACAGCAGGGAATCCATGATCAGCAGCACGATCATCAGGAAGCCCGTTCCCAGCACCAGGCCGAATGAAATGAGCCTGACCTTGATGAGGGTCGCCACCGCCCCGTGCCTGGGCGGTGCGCGCAAGATCCAGTTGAGCGCGCTGGTCAGTTCGGAAAATGTCGCGGACGCGCCGATCAGGACGCCGGCCAGTGATAAGAGCCCCACCCATCCCGGCCCGCCGGTCTTCCACGCACTGGCTACCATCGACTGGACCGCGATGGCGCCGTCTTTTCCCATCAGGCCTTCGATCTCAGCGAACAACCTCCCCTGCACCGCGTCGGCGCCGAAAACAAATCCTGCGACCGCGATCACGATAACCAGCATCGGTGCCATCGAGAAAGCCGCAAAGAAACCGACCGCGGCCGATTCGGAAACAAGACGATCGTCCGACCAGGCTCGCAAGACCCTCAGCGTCCTGTCCAGCACGAGCACCGGCATTTTCAGCCCGCGGTGAAACGCAGTCGGCCATGATCGTGCAGGAACGCGTCCGCGCCGCGCTCCAGCGGCAATTCCTACCGTTCGCATGTAAATTTTTCCCGTAAATGACGCGAATGCCGGCCTGCCCACCCCTGTTCGGATAACGCTGCAACTAACGTACCCGGCGGGCAACACACACGGCAGTCACGTCGTCACGCGTATTTCGACCGGGAGAAGCAACGCCGCGGCTCTGCCCTGTGGTTAAATGCGGACGAACCACGGAGAACCCATTGGAATTCGATTTCGATACGCCTGTCGATCGCCACGGCACGGCCAGCGTCAAATGGAACAAGTACGGCAGCCGCGACATCATTCCGATGTGGGTGGCCGACATGGATTTCGCGTGCGCCCCTGCCGTTGTCGAAGCACTTCGCAGGCGGGTGGATCATCCAATTTATGGTTACTCCGAGCCGCCACCCGGCCTGGTGGATGCCACCATCTCCCATCTGGAAAACGAGTACGGCTGGAAGATCCAGCCGGAGTGGATCGTCTGGCTGCCGGGCCTGGTGGTGGGACTCAACGTCGTCTGCCGCGCTTTCGGCCGCGAAGGCGCGGACGTGCTGACCGCCGTCCCGATCTATCCGCCCTTCCTGTCCGCACCGGCAAATGCAGCACGCCATGCGGTGCGCGTGCAGATGGTCGAAGCGAACGGCGCCTGGCACTGGGACATGGCGGCCCTCGAACGAGCCATCACACCGAGCTCACGCCTGCTGTTGTTGTGCAATCCGCACAATCCGGTCGGCCGCGTATTTTCACGCGACGAGCTGCGGGCAATCGCCGACGCATGCGCACGTCACAACCTGATTCTCTGTTCCGACGAAATACACAGCGGCCTGGTCCTCGACCCGGACAAGCGCCATATTCCAGTCGCTTCACTCAGCGAAGAAATCGCGCAGCGTACGGTCACGCTGATGTCGGCCAGCAAGACTTTCAACCTGCCGGCGCTTGGCTGTGCCTACGCCATCGTATCGAATCCTGATGTGCGCGCCAAGCTCAAAAAAGCGATGTCCGGCATCGTGCATCACGTCGGCCTCATGGGTTACGTCGCGACCGAAGCGGCATACAGGCATGGAAAAGACTGGCAGCTTGCGTTGCTGGATTATCTGCGCGGCAACCGCGACCTCATTGAGCGCGAGATTGCAAAGATGCCGGGGTTTCGCATCTGGCATGCCGAAGCGACTTATCTTTCCTGGATCGATGCGCGCGATTTGCGCACCGATGATCCGTTGCGATTCTTCCGCGACGCGGGTGTGGGTCTCTACGATGGTGCGCTGTTCGGTGCGCGGGGTTTCCTGCGGCTGAACTTCGCGTGCCCGCGTCCCTTGCTGGAGCGGGCATTGGAGCGCATGGCCCGCGCGGTAGAGGCACTGCGCGACTAACCAGTCACTACGATGCAAGCATCGTTTTACCGGCTGTCGCCAGCACGAGAACGCCGATTGCGGCGATCCAGCTGCCGGCCACGCGCACGGCGATCTTAATCCAGCCCGTCTTGCGCTTCAGCAGGAAATCGACCATCAGCGTGCCGTATGCCAGCACCGCCAGTCCCGCGAGGCCGATTCCCAGGATGAACAGGTACGCCTTGATGCTGCCTGAAATGGCTTCCCCGTTGGCAAAACCATGGCTGATGCCGAATACGACGACCAGGCCATAGAACACTGCCGCCGGAAGGGGCCACGCCGCGGCAACGAGGCCGCCCAGCAGAATGGCGGACGCCATGTTGAAAAACATCAGTCCATGAAAAGGCGGTATCCATAACGCGGCGGCCGCGCCGACCACCAGTGCCAAGGGAAATACCAGCAGGACGGCCTCCGCCTGTGTTTTCATGCCGCGCTGTCCGGCAAGCAGGCTCAGCGCGATGAACGGCAGTAAATGTTCGAGTCCCGTCAATACATGCAGCATCCCGGCATAGAAGTCGCCCACGCCCTTGACCGTGGAATGCGCCTCCGCGCTTGCAGCAAACGAGCCCAACCAGAAAACAAGGACGACTCTGCCAACAGGTGCAAATTTACGCATCGATCTGAATCAACCGCCGATGAAATGGGAAATCAGGAAATAGCCGCCGCAAAGCGAGATCAGGACACCGACCGCGCGCAGGCATTTTTCTCCGGCCTTCCACTTGTTGATGACGCCGATCAGGATCCCGAGCGCATGCAGGCTGCCGGTTGCGATCACGAAACCCATTGCGAAGGAAATGGCGTTGGCCGATTCCGGCAGTTCGGCGCCGTGCGCGTAGCCGTGAAATATCGCGAACACGCCGACGATGACACCAGCGATCCAGAGCGGCGGGCGCGCCGCGAATGCCACCATCGCGCCCAGAACGATCGCCGACAAAGCGATGCCGACTTCAATTCCGGGAATCGGCACGCTAAACCCGCCGAGGATGCCTCCGAAAGACATGACCAGCGGGAACGTAACCGGCAGCACCCAGATCGCGGGTGCACGCAATTGCGCGCCCCAGATGCCGACGGCAACCATCGCAACCACGTGATCCAGTCCGAACACGGGGTGTTCCAACCCCGCAAGGAAACCGCCTGAAATGTCGCCCCGCCCGACGTGCGCAAATGCGAGCGCCGGCACCATCAACAGAAACGCAAACGCCGCCCGT
>JAYVMZ010000081.1:0-12092 GCA_043758735.1 Betaproteobacteria bacterium | reverse complement strand
TTGCTTTCAAAATTTTCCAGGAAGCCTTTACCGCCTTTAAATGCGTGCTACACGCATATTGCTTAGCGTCAAATTGCTAAGTCCGACAGGCTGCTAGGTTGCCCGGATGCCCGAAGTCAGTTTTTCGCGCCAAGCGCCAGGGCACGCTCGCGCCCCTCTGCGGCCGCGCGCAGCGCCAAGCCGGCCTCCCAATCCGTGGACGCCCAGCCCTGCAGGTTTTCCGCGGCGATGCGCGCAAGCGCCTGGATCCACTCGTGGCGCTCGTTCAGGCAGGGAATGTAATGGAATTCCCCGCCGCCGGCCTTGACATAGACGGCCTTGTTCTCGATGGCGATCTCCTCCAGCGTTTCCAGGCAATCCGAAACGAAACCCGGGCAGACAACATCCAGCCTGCCGGTCTTGTGTTTGCCGAGATCTTTCACCGTCTGCATGGTGTAGGGTTTCAGCCATTCGGTTCGCCCGAAGCGTGACTGAAACGAGACCTGGTAGCGTTCGGGTGCCAGGCCGAGTTCTTCGCCGAGCAGCCGTGCCGTCTTGTGGCATTCGCAGTGATAGGGATCGCCGCGGTCGAGGGCGTAGCGCGGGACGCCGTGAAAACTCATCAGCAGTTTGTCGGGACGGCCGTTGGTCATCCAGTACTCGTTGATACTCTTCGCCAGCGCTGCGATGTAAGCGGAGTGATCGTGGTAGTGCCTGACAAGCCGCAGTGCCGGCGCGTTGCGCATTTTCTTCATCGCGTCAAACACGGCATCGAAAGCGCTGGCCGTCGTGCTGGCGGCGTATTGCGGATAGAGCGGCAATACCAGGATGCGGTCGCATCCCTGTTCGCGCAGGCCGAGCAACGCCTTTTCGACCGAAGGCTCGCCGTAGCGCATGGCCCACGCCACCACGTGCGGTGTCTTGATGCGCTCGCCCAGATAGCCTTTGAGCAGAGTCGCCTGTTTTGCGGTGTGCACGGCCAAGGGCGAGCCGTCCTTGGTCCAGATCAGCGCGTACTTCGCCGCCGATTGTGCGGGACGCGTGCGCAGCACGATGCCGTTGAGGATCAACCACCACAACGGACGCGAAATTTCGACCACGCGCGGATCCGAAAGGAATTCCTTCAGGTAGGGCCGCACCGCGCCTGCGGTAGGCGCCGCCGGGGTGCCGAGGTTGATCAGCAGGATGCCGGTTTTGGCGATGCTGCCGTGTTGATGTTTCGGTCCGGGAAGATATTTCATCAATCGGTTAACGGTTATCAGTGATCAGCAAACGGTGGACTGTCTCTCACTGTTCACTGTTCACTGTTCACTGTTCACTGTTCACTGTTCACCGTTCACCGTTCACGGGTTCAATGCTGGGACAGCGCGCTGGAGAGCAGCTTGGCGGTGATGTCGACGATCGGGATCACGCGTTCGTAAGCCATTCGCGTCGGGCCGACCACGCCGACGGTGCCCACCACCTGGCCGTCGACTTCGTAAGGCGCGGTCACCACGCTGCAATCGTCGAGCGGGACCAGACCGGATTCGCCGCCGATGAAAATCTGCACGCCTTCCGCGCGACTGCTGACGTCGAGCAATTGCAGCAGGCTGGTCTTCTGCTCGAACATGTCGAACAGCTTGCGCAGGTTCGCCATGTTCGACGACAACTCCTGGACATGCAAAAGGTTGTGTCCGCCCGAGAGCACGTAGTCCTCGGAATGCTGGCCCATCGCCTGGTTGCCGGCATCCAGCGCCAGGGTCATCAGCTGCGTCATGTCTTCGCGCAACTGGCGCAGTTCCTCGTGGATGCGCCCCTTGACCTCGTCGAAAGTCAGCCCGGCGAAGTTCTGGTTCAGGAAATTTCCCGCTTCCACCAGTTCCGAGGGCTTGTAAGCCCGGTCGGTGATGATGATGCGGTTCTGCACATCTCCATCGGGTGCGACGATGATCAGCAGGATGCGCTTCTCCGACAGGCTCAGGAATTCAATGTGGCGGAAAGCGGCGGTCCGGCGCTTGGGCGTCATCACCACGCCGGCGAAGCGCGTCAGGTCGGAGAGCAGATGCGAAGCCTGGGCGACGAGTTTCTGCGTGTTGTCCGGTTGCAACTGGCCTTCCAGCTGGCTGATTTCGATCTGGTCCAGCGGCCTGACCTTGAGCAGCGTATCGACGAAGAAGCGGTAGCCGCGCGGCGTCGGAATCCGGCCCGCGGAAGTGTGCGGGCTGGCGATGAAGCCGAGTTCTTCCAGGTCCGCCATGACGTTGCGGATGCTGGCCGGGCTCAGTTCGAGGCCGGAAAACCGGGCAAGCGCGCGCGAACCGATTGGCTGGCCGTCGGAAATATAGCGCTCGACGAGCATTTTCAGCAGGCGTTGTGCCCGCTCGCTGGGAAAGCTGTCGCCCGTCTTCATAACGCCATTCTACCGTGCCGCAGTCGCAATCTGTCGTCTACCGTGAGAGCCGGACCGGCAAATGTGCTTTAATTCGCGACATGCCGAAGACCTTCAAGACCATCGCGCTGATCGGAAAATACAAGAGCCCGGAGATCGCTGAGCCGGTGCTGCGCCTGGCGAAGTTTCTCAGCGAGCGCGGCGTCAAAGTGTTGCTCGACCCGGTGACGGCGTCCCATGTGGGCAGGAACGACTACGTCGTCCTCCCGCTGGAGGAGGTCGGGCGCACCGCCCAACTGGCGATCGTCATCGGCGGTGATGGAACCATGCTCAATATCGCCCGCACCTTCGCGCCTTTCGACGTTGCGCTGGTCGGCATCAACCAGGGCCGGCTGGGCTTCCTGACCGACCTGTCGATCGGCGGCATGTTCGACGCGATCACAGCCATCCTGGACGGCAAGTTCGTCGAGGAGTCCCGCATGCTGCTGCAGGCGGAGGTCTGGAGTGCGCAGGACAAGGTGCTGGACGTTGTGGCGTTCAACGACATCTCGGTGAACAAGGGGGCGCAAGGCAGCCTGATCGAACTGGAAGTGCGCATCGACGGCAAGTTCGTCTACAACCTGCGCTCCGACGGCCTGATCGTGACGTCCCCGACCGGGTCCACGGCCTATGCGTTGTCTTCCAACGGCCCGATTCTGCATCCGAGCCTGAACGTTATCGGCCTGGTGCCGGTTTGCCCGCATACCTTGTCGAACCGGCCGATCGTCATCGGCAGCGAATCCGAGATCGAAATCATGATCCTCAAGGCGGCCGATGCGCGCGCGCATTTCGACAGCCATTCCCACCACGAAATGAAGGAGCGCGACAAGATCGTGGTAAAGCGCTGTCCATATTCGATCCGCCTGCTGCACCCGCTGGAGCACAATTACTATCACATGCTCCGGGAGAAACTGCACTGGAGCGAAACGCTCTAAACCCGCGGCCGCGATCCTCTAGTCAAGCGACCATGTTGCGCACCCTCAGCATCCGCGATTTCGTCATCGTCGACCGGCTCGACCTGGAATTCCAGCCGGGCTTCACCGTGCTGACCGGCGAGACCGGCGCAGGCAAGTCGATCCTCATCGACGCGCTGGCGACCGTGCTGGGCGAGCGCGCCGAATCGGGGCTGGTGCGCGAAGGCAAGGAGAAGGCCGAAATCAGCGCCGAGTTCACGGCGGTGCGCATCCCCGCGCTCGAGCGCTATCTCGAGGAAAACGATCTCGCAGGTGACGACGGCGAATGCCTGTTGCGCCGGGTCATCGAAACGTCGGGCCGATCGCGCGCGTACGTCAACGGTCGCCCCGCCGCCATACAGCAATTGAAGGATATCGGCGAACACCTGATCGACATTCACGGCCAGCATGCGCACCAGTCGTTGCTGCGCGCCGCTTCCCAGCGCGAGCTTGTCGATGGCTACGCCGGCGCAACTGGGCTGGCCGCACAGGTCGCGGAGTCTTATCGGACGTGGCAGGACATCCGGCGCCAGCTTGCGGCCCTGGAGAGCGGCGCGCAGGCGCTGGCGGCAGAACGCGAGCAACTCGACTGGCAGGCCAAAGAACTCGATGCGCTCGCGTTTCGCGCCGGGGAGTGGGACGAACTGCAAGTGGAGCACAAGCGGCTGGCGCACGCCGCGAGCCTGATCGAAACCGTGCAATTCGGCCTCGACGTGCTGTCGGAAGGCGAGGTGTCGAGCGTGACGGCGGTTGCCTCGGTGCTGTCGCGCCTGCAGGGCATGGTGGACTACGACCCAAAACTCAGGGTTATCCTCGACATTCTGGAGCCGGCGCAAATCCAGTTGCAGGAGACCGTGTACGGCCTGCGACACTATCAGCAGCGGTTGGAACTCGATCCGCAGCGCCTGCGTGACGTGGAGGCGCGGCTCGACGCAGTGCACACCGCGGCGCGCAAGTTCAAGCTGCAGATCGCCGACATTCCCGAGCGGCTGGAGAAACTAAAGGCGCGGCTTGCCGAGCTGGCCGCGGGCTTCGACGCCGATGCCTTGCGCGAACGCGAAGCGCAGGCGCAGAAGGCTTACGAGGACGTCGCCGGCAAACTGTCTGCCGCGCGCAAAAAGGGCGCGGTGGACCTGGCGAAGAAAGTCAGCACATCCATGCAAACCCTGGCGATGACGGGAGGGTCGTTCGCGATTTCGCTCAATGCGCTGGTCGAGGGCAGTGCATATGGGCTGGAGCAGGTTGAATTCCTGGTTGCCGGCCATGCGGGTGCTACGCCTCGACCCTTGGCGAAAGTCGCCTCTGGCGGCGAGTTGTCGCGGGTCAGCCTGGCGATCCAGACCGTCACCAGCCAGGTGGCCGCCGTGCCGAGCCTGATTTTCGACGAAGTGGATGCCGGCATCGGCGGTCGGGTGGCCGAAATCGTCGGGCTCATGCTCAAAGACCTGGGCCGCAAACACCAGGTCATGTGTGTCACCCATTTACCGCAAGTGGCGGCTGCGGGTGACCATCAATGGCAGGTGAGCAAGGCCGCCGCGAACGGAAAGGCCGCCAGCGCGGTCGCCGTGCTGGACCACGATGCCAGGGTGGAAGAGATCGCACGCATGCTCGGCGGCGTGAAGATCACCGAGACGACGCGCAAGCATGCAGCAGAAATGCTGGAGATGGCGCGAAGCGCCAAGGACGAGGCGCCAGGCACAAGGGGCGAGGCACGAGGGTTCAAGTCTTGAAAGGCTTAATACCTCGTGCCTAGCAGCCTGTCGGACTTAGCAATTTGACGCAAAGCAATATGCGCGTAGCACGCATTTAAAAGGCGGTAAAGGCTTCCTGGAAAATTTTGAAAGCAATCTAACGCCCTGTGGCGACCGAAATATCGCTGAGTCCGACAGGCTCCTAGCGCTTCGAGCCTGGTGACGCTCCCGCGTCACGCCTTCAGCTTGTTTGGGCAGTTGGGTTTGATGCAGTCGGCGTAGAGCTGCAGCGAATGCTCGTGAATGGAGAAACCGCGATCCTTGGCGATTTTGGTCTGGCGCCGCTCGATTTCGGCGTCCACGAATTCTTCCACTTGTCCGCATTGCAGGCAGACCAGATGGTCGTGATGGGCGCCCTGGTTCAACTCGAACACCGCCTTGCCCGACTCGAAGTGATGCCGGATGAGGATGCCCGCCTGTTCGAACTGGGTGAGCACGCGGTATATCGTGGCAAGCCCGATCTCCATGCCTTCGCTCAACAGGATCTTGTAGACGTCTTCGGCCGTCAGGTGGCGCACGTTGCTGTTCTCGAACAGGTCGAGAATCTTCAGGCGCGGCAGGGTCGCTTTCAGTCCGATGTTCCTCAGGTCGTGCGATGTGCTCATTACAGGACTGACAGGGAGGGAAGGGTGAATTATCATAGCGGCTTTCAATCTGCTTGGAAACCGCGCGCGGCCAGCGTGCCGATCCGCGCCTGAGGAACCAATGCGCTTCCTGTTTGTGTTACCCCTGCTGGTCGCCGGCTGCATGCTCGCGCCGCACAAGATCGACATCCAGCAGGGCAACTATATCGACCAGGCGATGGTGGCGAAGCTCAAGCCGGAGATGACGCGCTCGCAAGTGCGGTTCATTCTCGGCACCCCGCTGATTGCCGATCCTTTCCATCCGAACCGCTGGGACTATGTCTATCTCACCGGCAAGGCGAACAACGTGCACACACAGCACAAGATCACGGTCGTCTTCGACGGCGACAAGTTGAAGCACGTCGAGGGCGACATCCTGCCGGCGGATACGCTGTCGCAGGCGCCTTCCGAGATCCGCCGGCCCTGAGCGGCGTTCCCAGGGCCAAACCGCGAGATGACGATTCAGCAGATTGCAGTAGCGGGCAGTTCCGGGCGCATGGGCCGGGCCTTGATCGAAGCCATCGGACAGTCGCCGGATTTCCACCTCAAAGCGGCGCTCGAAATGCCTGACAGTCCTTATCTGGGCAGGGACGCCGGTGAACTGCTGGGCGCGCCCTGCGGTGTGCGCATTTCCGCGGACCTTGAGGGAGCGCTGGCGGGTTGCGACGTGCTGGTGGATTTCACGCGGCCCGAAGGCACGCTGGCTCACCTGACGCTGTGTAGCGTGCACGGTATCCGTATGGTCATCGGTACGACGGGTTTCCAGCCGCCGCAGAAAGCGCTGATCGCCGACGCGGCGAAGAAAATTTCCATCGTGATGGCGCCAAACATGAGCGTGGGCGTGAACCTCACGTTCAAGCTGGCGGAAATCGCGGCAAAGGTGCTGAACGAAGGTTATGACGTGGAAATCATCGAAGCGCATCACCGCCACAAGGTGGACGCTCCCTCGGGGACCGCGCTGCGCATGGGCGAAGTGATCGCCGCGGCGCTGGGACGCGACCTGGCGAAAGACGCTGTGTACGGGCGCGAAGGCGTGACCGGCGAGCGCAAGCCATCGACCATCGGCTTCGCCACCGTGCGCGGCGGCGACATCGTCGGCGACCACACGGCGCTGTTCGCCGGTACCGGCGAGCGCGTGGAAATCACGCACAAGGCCGCCAGCCGCGCGACTTTCGCGCTTGGCGCGTTGCGCGCGGCGCGCTACCTGGCGGACAAGAAGTCGGGGCTCTACGACATGCAGGACGTGCTCGGGCTGAAATAAGCCGAGCTTCAGGCCGATCACGGCGGAAGGAATAGACTGCGGATTGAACGGGCGGGCCCGTTCGTCTATAATCGCAGACCAATGAAAGCGGGAGAGGCGCGTGCCTCTCCCGCTTTCCATGTGTACCTTCAGAAACGCACTCCCGGGAGCCTCTCTTGCCAGCCCTCGACCGTCAGCCCGCCATACTCGTGCTCGCCGATGGCACGGTATTTCGCGGGTTTTCGATCGGCGCGCAGGCCCATACCTCCGGTGAAGTGGTATTCAACACCGCGATGACCGGGTATCAGGAAATCCTGACCGATCCGTCGTATTGTCGGCAGATCGTCACGCTGACCTATCCGCACATCGGCAATGTCGGCGTCAATCCGGAAGATGCCGAGTCGCACAAAGTCTTCGCCGCCGGCCTGGTCATCCGCGACCTCCCGCTGCGCGCGAGCAATTTCCGCATGACCCAGGACCTGCCCGCTTACCTGCAGGAGCAGAACATTCCCGCGATTGCCGGCATCGATACGCGCAAGCTCACCCGCATCCTGCGCGACAAGGGCGCGCAAAACGGCTGTCTGATGGGCGGCAAGGTCGACGAGACCTTCGCACTCCAGCAGGCGCGCGCCTTCCCCGGCCTGGCCGGCATGGACCTCGCGAAAATCGTCAGCTGCGACAAGCCCTATCAATGGAACCAATCCGAATGGGCGCTGGGCGCCGGATATCAGGCCCAGGCATCGACCAACTATCACGTCGTGGCTTACGACTACGGGGTGAAGCACAACATTCTGCGCATGCTGGCGAGCCGCGGCTGCAAGCTCACGGTACTGCCGGCGCAGGCGTCGGCCGAAGAAGCGCTGGCGCTGAAACCCGATGGCGTTTTCCTGTCCAATGGTCCGGGCGATCCCGAACCCTGCGACTACGCGATCAAAGCGATCGGCAAATTGCTGGATGCCGGCGTGCCGACGTTCGGCATCTGCCTCGGACACCAGTTGCTCGGACTCGCCAGCGGCGGCAAGACCATCAAGATGAAATTCGGCCACCACGGCGCCAACCATCCGGTGCAGGATCTCGAGACCGGCCGCGTGATGATCACCAGCCAGAATCACGGCTTTGCCGTCGACGCCGCAACGCTGCCAGCGAACGTGAAGGTTACGCACGTATCGCTGTTCGACGGCAGCCTGCAGGGTTTCGCCCGCACCGACAAACCGGCGTTCTGTTTCCAGGGCCACCCCGAGGCCAGCCCTGGGCCGCATGACGTCGATTACCTGTTCGACCGTTTCATCAAACTGATGGAACAGCACAAGGCGCATCGCTGATCATGCCGAAGCGCACCGACCTCAAAAGCATCCTCATCATCGGCGCCGGCCCGATCGTCATCGGCCAGGCCTGCGAGTTCGATTATTCCGGCGCTCAGGCCTGCAAGGCGCTGCGCGAAGAGGGCTATCGCGTCATTCTGGTGAATTCCAATCCGGCGACGATCATGACCGACCCGGAGATGGCGGACGTCACCTACATCGAGCCGATCAACTGGCAGATGATCGAGAAGATCATCGCCGTGGAGCGGCCGGACGCGTTGCTGCCGACCATGGGCGGCCAGACCGCGCTGAACTGCGCGCTGGACCTGGCCAGGCACGGCGTGCTGGAAAAATACAAAGTGGAACTGATCGGCGCTTCCAGGGAGGCCATCGACAAGGCCGAGGATCGCGAGAAATTCAAGAAGGCGATGAAGAAGATCGGGCTGGCCAGTCCGCGTTCCTCCATCGCGCACAGCCTGGAGGAAGCGTTGCAGGTGCAGGCGATGGTCGGCTTCCCGACCATCATCCGGCCTTCGTTCACGCTCGGCGGCACCGGCGGCGGCATCGCTTACAACAAGGAAGAATTTCTCGCCATCTGCGAACGCGGGCTGGACGCTTCGCCCACGCACGAACTGCTGATCGAGGAATCGGTGATCGGCTGGAAAGAGTTCGAGATGGAAGTGGTGCGCGACCACAAGGACAACTGCATCATCGTCTGTTCCATCGAGAACCTCGACCCGATGGGCATCCATACCGGCGACTCGATCACGGTTGCCCCCGCGCAGACGCTGACCGACAAGGAATACCAGATCATGCGCGACGCATCGATCGCGTGCCTGCGCGAGATCGGCGTCGACACCGGCGGCTCGAACGTGCAGTTCGGCATCAATCCGCAGGACGGCCGCATGGTCATCATCGAAATGAATCCGCGCGTGTCGCGCTCGTCGGCGCTGGCCTCGAAGGCGACCGGATTTCCCATCGCCAAGGTGGCCGCCAAACTGGCGGTTGGCTACACGCTGGACGAACTCAGGAACGACATCACCGGCGGCGTCACACCGGCTTCTTTCGAGCCGACCATCGACTATGTCGTCACCAAGATTCCGCGCTTCGCATTTGAGAAATTCCCGCAGGCCGATTCGCGCCTGACCACGCAGATGAAGTCCGTGGGCGAAGTCATGGCCATCGGCCGCACTTTTCAGGAATCGATGCAGAAGGCATTGCGCGGGCTGGAAACCGGCATCGACGGTTTCGACGAGAAGACCACCGACCAGGAACTCATCGAGACGGAACTGGCGGATGCCGGTCCGGACCGCATCCTGTTCCTCGCCGACGCGTTCCGCATCGGTATGAGCCTCGACGAAGTCCAGCAGCTCACCCACATCGACCCCTGGTTCCTTGCGCAGATCGAAGACCTCATCCGCCAGGAAAAGGCGCTGACCGGCAAACGTGTGGGCGACCTGGACCGCAACGCGCTGCTCGACCTGAAGCGCGCCGGTTTTTCCGACCGCAGGCTCGCGAAGTTGTTGAACGCCACACAGGATGCCGTGCGCGCCAAGCGCTGGGAACTGAATGTGCGTCCGGTTTACAAGCGCGTCGATACCTGCGCCGCCGAGTTCGACACCCGCACCGCGTATATGTACTCGACGTACGAGGAAGAGTGCGAGTCGCGGCCGACCGATCGCAAGAAAATAATGGTGCTGGGCGGCGGTCCCAACCGCATCGGCCAGGGCATCGAATTCGATTATTGCTGCGTGCACGCGGCCCTGTCCCTGCGCGAGGACGGCTACGAGACCATCATGGTCAACTGCAACCCGGAAACGGTGTCCACCGACTACGACACGTCGGACCGCCTGTACTTCGAACCGCTGACCCTGGAAGACGTCCTCGAGATCGTCGCGGTGGAAAAGCCGTTAGGCGTGATCGTGCAATACGGCGGACAGACGCCGCTTAAGCTGGCGCAGGACCTCGACGCCAACGGCGTGCCGATCATCGGCACCAATCCGGACATGATCGACTGCGCGGAGGACCGCGAGCGTTTCCAGAAGATGCTGATGGATCTGAAGCTCAAGCAGCCGCCCAACCGCACTGCGCGCAATCCCGAGGCGGCATTGGTGCTGGCCCAGGAAATCGGTTATCCGCTGGTGGTGCGTCCGTCGTATGTGCTCGGCGGCCGGGCGATGGAAATCGTGCACGAGCAGCGCGACCTGGAACGCTACATGCGCGAAGCGGTAAAAGTCTCCAATGATTCCCCGGTTTTGCTCGACCGCTTCCTGAACGATGCGATCGAAGTCGACGTGGACGCGATCTGCGACGGCGAAGGCGTGCTGATCGGCGGCATCATGGAGCACATCGAACAGGCCGGTGTGCATTCGGGCGACTCGGCCTGCTCGCTGCCGCCGTTCAGCCTGTCGAAGGACCTGCAGGACGAACTGCGCCGGCAGACTGTGGCGATGGCCCACGCGTTGCAGGTGGTCGGCCTGATGAACGTCCAGTTTGCGATCCAGAACGATGTCGTATTCGTGCTCGAGGTCAACCCGCGAGCGTCGCGCACCGTGCCCTATGTTTCCAAGGCGACAGGACTGCAGTTGGCCAAGATTGCCGCGCGCTGCATGGTCGGCCAGAGCCTGAAGAGCCAGGGGATCACGGGAGAGGTGATCCCGCCTTATTACTGCGTGAAAGAGGCGGTGTTTCCATTCATCAAGTTCCCCGGCGTGGATACCATCCTCGGCCCGGAAATGAAGTCCACCGGCGAAGTCATGGGCGTGGGCGACACCTTCGCCGAGGCGTTCGTGAAATCCCAGCTCGCCGCTGGCGTGAAGCTGCCCTCCGGCGGCAAGGCTTTCATCAGCGTGCGCAATTCGGACAAGCCCAAAGTCGTCGAGATCGCGCGCACACTGTCGAAACTCGGATTCAGTCTTCTGGCGACGCGCGGGACCGCCGCGGCTCTCGCCGAAGCCGGACTGCAGGTCACGCCGGTCAACAAGGTCGCTGAAGGCCGGCCGCATATAGTGGACATGATCAAGAATGGCGAGATCGCGCTGATCGTCAATACGGTGGAAGATCGCCGCAGCGCCATCCAGGATTCTTATTCAATCCGGCGCTCCGCGCTGCAGGCGCGCGTAACCTATTTCACGACTGTTGCAGGCGCGCGGGCGGCCTGCACCGGCATGCAGCACATGCAGGAATTGACTGCCTATTCGGTGCAGGCCTTGCACGCAAGGCTCAACTAGCAGCCGGCAAACCAGCAAAACTTTTTAGGGGTTCGAATGATGACCAAGGTTCCGTTGACCGTGAAAGGCGCCGAACTGCTGCGCAGCGAATTACACCAGCTCAAAACGGTGGAGCGGCCGTCGGTGATTGCGGCGATCCAGGAGGCCCGATCCCACGGCGACTTGTCCGAGAACGCCGAATATGACGCGGCCAAGGAGAGGCAGAGCTTCATTGAGGGGCGTATCGTCGAAGTCGAAAGCAAGCTCGCCAACGCGCAGATCATCGATCCGGCCCATCTCGACGCCGACGGGCGTTGCGTCTTCGGCGCGACCGTGGAACTGGAAGAAGTCGATAGCCGCGAGACCGTGACCTACCAGATCGTCGGCGACGACGAGGCCGACATCAAGAACAACAAGATTTCCATCAGTTCGCCGATTGCACGCGCGCTGATCGGCAAGTACTCCGGCGATGTCGCCGAGGTCAAGGCGCCGGGCGGCATCAAGGAGTACGAAATCCTGGATGTGAAGTATCTCTAGCAGCCTGTCGGACTTAGCAATTTGACGCAAAGCAATATGCGTGTAGCACGCATTTAAAGGCGGTAAAGGCTTCCTGGAAAATTTTGAAAGCA
>JAYVMZ010000080.1:0-17799 GCA_043758735.1 Betaproteobacteria bacterium | reverse complement strand
TGGCGGAGAGGGGGGGATTCGAACCCCCGTTAGGCTATTAACCTAAACACGCTTTCCAGGCGTGCGACTTAAACCACTCATCCACCTCTCCGCTTGAGGCACTTTCCGGTCAACCGGACTTGCACGGTTTGCGGAAGGCGCGAAGAATACTTGAGAGCCCCTTTCAAGTCAAAGAAACAAGGGGTTCCGCATAGACGGCGGCGGCACTCATCGCTGATTACATGCCTTTCTTGAGCTGTTCCAGAATGGCCGGGTTCTCCAGCGTCGAAATGTCCTGAGTGATTTCTTCACCCTTGGCGATCGATCGCAGCAGCCGGCGCATGATTTTTCCGGAACGGGTCTTTGGCAGGTTGTCGCCGAAGCGGATGTCCTTGGGCTTTGCGATGGCGCCGATCTCCTTCCCGACCCAGTCGCGTAGCTCCTGCGCCATGCGCTTGGCTTCGTCGCCGGTAGGGCGTGGGCCTTTGGTGACGACGAAAGCGACGATGGCTTCCCCGGTGAGGTCGTCGGGGCGGCCCACCACCGCGGCTTCGGCAACCAGCTTTGTGTTCGCCACCAATGCGGATTCGATTTCCATCGTTCCCAGGCGGTGCCCGGATACATTGAGCACGTCGTCGATGCGACCCATGATCCAGAAGTAGCCATCAAGGTCGCGGCTTGCACCGTCCCCGGCGAGGTAATACTTGCCCTTGAAATCCTCCGGGTAGTAGCTCTTCTTGTAGCGTTCCGGGTCGCCCCAGATGTTGCGGATCATCGAGGGCCATGGTTTTTTGATGACGAGGATGCCGCCTTTGCCTTTTTCCACGTCATGGCCGGTCTCGTCGACGATAGCGGCGATGATCCCCGGAAACGGCATCGTGCAGGAACCCGGCTTGAGCGGCGTTGCGCCGGGCAGGGGGGTGATCATGTGGCCGCCCGTCTCGGTCTGCCACCACGTATCGACTACCGGACAACGTCCGCCGCCGATCGTGTTGAAGTACCACATCCAGGCTTCCGGGTTGATCGGTTCGCCGACCGAACCCAGCAGCCGCAGGCTGCCCAGGTCGTATTTCTTCGGCAGGTCCGCTCCCGCCTTGATCAATGACCGGATTGCCGTAGGCGCGGTATAGAAAACCGTCACCGCATGGTCCTGGATGATTTTCCAGAAGCGGCCCGCATCCGGGAAAGTCGGCACGCCTTCGAATACGATCTGCGTGCCGCCGACTGCGAGCGGGCCATAGGTGATGTAGGTATGTCCGGTAACCCAGCCCACGTCCGCGGTACACCAGAATACATCCGCGGGCTTGGCATCGAAGGTCCACTTCATCGTCAGCATCGCCTGCAGGAGATAGCCGGCACTCGAGTGTTGCACGCCTTTGGGTTTACCGGTTGATCCTGAGGTGTAGAGAATGAACAACGGATGCTCGGCACTGACCCAGACCGGTTCGCAAACGTCGGGCTGATTCTGCACGAGGTCGTGCCACCAGATGTCGCGTGGTGCCGCGATTTTGATCGGGCTGCCGGTGCGCTTGTAAACCACGACATTGCGGATGCCTTCGCACCCGCCCATCGCCAGCGCTTCATCTATCGCCGGCTTGAGCGGGATTTCCTTGCCACCGCGCATCTGGCCGTCTGCCGTGATGACCGCGCTCGCGCCGGCATCGATGATGCGTTCCTGGATGCTCTTGGCCGAAAAGCCGCCGAACACCACCGAATGGGTTGCGCCGATGCGCGCGCAGGCCTGCATGGCGATGACAGCCTCGATCGACATGGGCAGGTAAATGATGACGCGCTCGCCGGTCTTGACGCCGATGGATTTGAGCCCATTGGCAAACTGGCACACACGGTGGTACAGCTGTTTGTAGGTGATTTTCGTGACCGTGCCGTCATCCGCTTCGAAAATGACCGCGATCTTGTTCGGCTGGCTGTTGAGGTGCCGGTCCAGGCAGTTATAGGAAACGTTCAATTCGCCGTCGTCGAACCACTGGAAGAAGGGCGCCTTGCTGCTGTCCAGTACCCTGCTGAAGGGTTTTTGCCAGAGGATGTTTTCTTTTGCGAGGCGGGCCCAGAAACCTTCGTAGTCCTTTTCGGCTTCGGCGCACAAAGCTTCATAGGCCGGCATGCCGGAAACATTCGCCTGCTTGACGAACTCCGCGCTGGGCGGGAACAGCCTGTTTTCGTGCAGGATCGATTCGATCGAACTCATTGCATCCTCCGTGGATATTTGTCGTCCGTACATCGGACGATGGGGCCTTTGCGCCTGATTATAGCGAGAAGTCCGCGCGTCAATCCGATCGGCCGCCGGGCACAGGGCGTGGTGTAAAATCCGCGCTTCGCCCAATTAATGGCAGGTGTTGATTCACCTGACTTTCGTGGTCTCGGCACTGGCCATGGCGTATACTGATCGTATAGCGACGGTGCAACGCACCGCTCACTGAAAACACCGCATTCCGCCCATCCGCATCATGACCGCCATCCGCCAGGAAGACCTGATCGAAAGCATTGCCGACGCCCTGCAGTACATCTCCTATTACCACCCGATGGACTATATCGAGGCCCTCGGGGAAGCCTACCGGATCGAGCAGTCGCCCGCGGCGCGCGATGCGATCGCGCAAATCCTGACGAACTCGCGCATGTGCGCGGAAGGCAAGCGGCCCATCTGCCAGGACACGGGGATCGTTGTGGCCTTCCTGAGCATCGGCATGGATGTGCGCTGGGAAGGGGCAACGATGGGCGTGGCCGACATGGTCAACGAAGGCGTGCGCCGCGCCTACCTGCATCCGGACAACAAATTGCGCGCTTCGATTCTTGCCGATCCGGCAGGCGACCGCAAAAACACGAAGGACAACACCCCGGCCGTCATTCACATGGAAGTCGTGCCGGGCGATAAGGTCGACGTGAAGATCGCAGCCAAGGGCGGGGGGTCGGAGAACAAATCCAAGTTCGTCATGCTCAATCCCTCGGACAGCATCGTGGACTGGGTCATGAAAACCGTGCCCACCATGGGCGCGGGCTGGTGTCCGCCGGGTATGCTCGGCATCGGCATCGGCGGTTCCGCGGAAAAAGCCATGGTGCTTGCAAAGGAATCGCTGATGGATCCGATCGACATGCATGAACTGAAGAAGCGCGGTCCGAAGAACCGGATCGAGGAATTGCGCATCGAACTCTGCGACAAGGTCAATGCGCTGGGCATCGGTGCACAGGGGTTGGGTGGATTGACCACGGTTCTCGACGTGAAGATCCTGGACTATCCAACGCATGCAGCTTCGCTTCCGGTGGCGATGATTCCGAACTGTGCGGCCACGCGCCACGCGCATTTCACGCTGGATGGCAGCGGCGTGGCCCGGCTCGATCCGCCGAGCCTGGATCGCTGGCCCGATGTGCATTGGGCGCCGGCGCCATCCTCGCGACGTATCGACCTGGCCAAAGTCACACGCGAGGAGATTGCCGGCTGGAAGCCGGGTGAGACGCTTCTGCTGAACGGCAAAATCCTGACCGGCCGGGACGCGGCGCACAAGCGCATCCAGGATTTGCTGGCCAAGGGAGAAGGCCTGCCGGCGGGCGTCGATTTCACCGGCCGGTTCATTTACTACGTCGGACCGGTCGACGCAGTACGCGACGAGGCAGTCGGTCCGGCCGGGCCGACCACCGCCACGCGCATGGATAAATTCACCGAGACGATGCTGTCGAAGACGGGATTGCTTGGCATGATCGGCAAGGCCGAACGCGGCCCGACGGCGATCGAATCGATCCGCAAACACAAGGCGGTCTACCTGATGGCAGTCGGCGGTGCCGCCTACCTCGTGTCGAAAGCCATCAAGGCCTCGCGCGTTGTCGCGTTTGCCGACCTCGGCATGGAAGCGATTTACGAATTCGATGTGAAGGACATGCCGGTCACGGTGGCGGTCGACGTCAACGGCACCTCGGTGCACCAGACCGGCCCGCGCGAATGGCAGTCGAAGATAGGCAAGATTCCGGTGTCGGTCCAGTGACCGACGCCTGTAGCTCAATGGCGGGCCTCCCCGCATTGCATGATAGTGAAACTGGTCAGGTCCGGAAGGAAGCAGCCACAGCTATTTCTTGCAAGTGCCGGGGGTAAGGCTCGCCACCCTTACAAGAAAGCCGCTCACCGCAGAGGACGCGGAGGAAAGACGAAATTCCGAAGTATTCTATTTGGGACCTGTGGTTCGCTGAATTGCGGCAAAACACTCACACGATGCTATCTGTTTGCCTTTTATCTAAAAGGTCTTCCTCCGCGTCCTCCGCGTCCTCCGCGGTGAGAGCGTTTGTTGAGTATGTTTTGGTGAAAGTCTGAGATGACGCTCGCGCTGGCGCGAAAATGGCGGCCGAAAAATTTCGCAGAACTGGTCGGCCAGGAACATGTGGTGCGCGCGATCAGCAATGCGCTTACACAAAACCGGCTGCATCATGCTTATCTGCTGACCGGGACGCGCGGGGTCGGCAAGACCACGCTCGCCCGGATCATCGCCAAGGCGCTCAACTGCGAAACAGGCGTGACCGCCACGCCTTGCGGAAAATGCGCGGCCTGCGTCGAGATCGATGCCGGCCGCTTCATCGACCTGATCGAACTCGATGCCGCGTCCAACACCCAGGTCGACAACATGCGCGAATTGCTGGAGAACGCGATGTATGCGCCGACCAGCGGGCGCTTCAAGGTGTACATCATCGACGAAGTGCACATGCTGTCGCGCAACGCGTTCAATGCGATGCTCAAGACCCTGGAAGAGCCGCCGGCGCATGTAAAGTTTATCCTGGCGACCACCGATCCGCAGAAAATCCCGGTGACGGTCCTGTCGCGCTGCCTGCAGTTCAACCTGAAACAGATCCCGCTGGGGCAGATCCGCGGCCAGCTCGAGAACGTGCTCGGCAAGGAAAGCGTCGCATTCGATATTCCGGCTTTGAATCTGATTGCACGCGCGGCGGAAGGCAGCATGCGCGATGCGCTGTCGCTGCTCGACCAGGCGATTGCGCACGGTGCGGGAAAAGTTGAAGAGGCGTCCGTGCGGGAGATGCTCGGCGCCGTGGATCGTAGTTATCTTTTCTCCATCCTCAAGGCCCTGACCCGTGGCGACGGGCCGGCGCTGCTCGCGGAAGCCGATCGCATGGCGGCACGCAGCCTGTCCCTGGAGACCGCGCTGCAGGAACTTGCGACGCTGTTGCACCGGATTGCGCTGGCGCAGACCATTCCCGGTGCGCTGGCCGACGACGAACCCGAGCGCGACACGCTTGTTGCGCTCGGCAGCGCGTTTAGCGCGGAGGATGTGCAGTTGCTTTATCAGATTGCCCTGCACGGGCGGCGCGATCTTAGCCTGGCGCCGGATGAATTCGCCGGCTTTACCATGACATTGATGCGCATGCTGGCCTTCGTGCCGCTCGAGCAGGGGGGCAAGGTTGCCGCCGCGCCCCCTGCCGCGCGACCGGCAACGGTCCGTCCGCCTGCAAATCCGGCGGCAAGTCTCGCCGCTCCGCGCGCCGCGACCCAACCGCAAGCGCCGTATGAGGCGAGCGCGCCTGCGGTGGACTCCCGGCCCATCGATGCGGAGTTGTCGGACTGGAGGAACCTGGTCGGGCGCATCAAGGTCGGTGGCATGGCGCGCATGCTCGGGGACAATTGCGAGTTTCAGTCCTTGCAGGGGGATAACGTCGAGCTGGTCGTGCCCGAGGCGCACAAGCATCTCCTGGAAAAGGCCTATACCGAAAAACTGCAATCTGCCCTCGGAGATTACTTCGGCCGCAAGCTGCGGCTGCGCATCTCCACGGGTGGCAGCGGCAAGACGCCCTCCGAAATCGAAACCCAGGAGCGACAGGCGAAACTGGCCAGGGCGATCGAGTCCATCGACGCCGACCCGTTCGTGCGCGAACTGGTGGAGAATTTCGATGCGCGGGTCAAGGATACTTCGATCAAACCGGTTCAGTAAGGAAGACAGACATGATGAAAGGTCAGCTCGCCGGCCTCATGAAACAGGCCCAGCAGATGCAGGAAAACCTGAAGAAGGCGCAGGACGAAATCGCTGCGACGGAAGTCGAAGGCCAGGCGGGGGCCGGCATGGTCAAGGTCACCATGACCGGGCGCCATGACGTCAAGCGCGTAAGCATCGATCCGAGCCTGATGGGCGACGACAAGGACATGCTTGAAGATCTGGTAGCCGCGGCGGTAAACGATGCCGTGCGCCGTGTTGAGGCGCTCACGCAGGAGAAAATGGGCGGGCTGACGTCGGGATTCGGGTTGCCGCCGGGAATGAAACTTCCTTTCTAGTGAACGGAAATCGGTGAACGGTGAACAGTGAACGGATTTCGTTTTAACCGTTCGCCGATCACTGATCACCGTTCACTGCCCAATGAAAACACCTTCCAGCCTCGAAGAACTGATCGACGCTCTGCGCTGCCTGCCCGGCGTCGGGCCGAAGTCGGCGCAACGCATGGCGTTCCACTTGCTCCAGCGGGATCACCCGGGCGCGCTGCGGCTCGGCCGCGCGCTGGACCAGGCCCTGGCGAAAGTCAGGCATTGCGAACGCTGTAATAATTTCACGGAGCTGCCGGTTTGCGAGCTGTGCAGTTCGCAGCGCCGTGACCAGGCGTCGCTGTGCGTTGTCGAAACGCCGGCAGATTTACTGATGATGGAGCAGGCACAGGTTTATGATGGCATGTACTTCGTGCTGATGGGCCGGTTGTCGCCGCTCGACGGCATTGGACCGAAGGACATTCATCTCGACCGACTTATAAAACGCGCGCTCGATGGCATCGTCAAGGAAACCATTCTTGCTACAAACTTCACCGTGGAAGGTGAAGCGACTGCGCATTACGTCGGCGAATTGCTGGGAGCGCGCGGCATGAAAGTGTCACGCATCGCGCGCGGCTTGCCCGTGGGCGGAGAACTTGAACATGTCGACAGCGGCACGCTTGCGCAGGCGATGATAGAACGGAGACCTGCCTGATGGCGGCCAGCCCGAATTCGGAACCAGGCAAACGCCGCGCCGCGCCGCGGCGCACGCCCAAGAGCACGCCGGCGGTAGCGAAAGGGACGAGACGACCGGCGCGGCCGACTACGAAGCGCGGTCCGCCTTCACCGCCCTCTACCCCCGCAGCCACGGCGCCACCGCGTTCGCAGAAGCTGCAGAAAGTGCTGGCGCAGTCTGGCCTGGGTTCGCGCCGTGCAATGGAAGAAGTCATCAAGGCGGGCAAGGTCAAGGTCAACGGCGAGCCGGCTACGCTCGGCATGCGCGTGACGACCGAGGATATGATCCAGGTGGGCCGCCGCCAGATCAAATTCAAGGTCACCACCCGCCTGCCGCGGGTCATCGTCTATCACAAGATCGACGGTGAAATCGTCAGCCGCGACGACCCGCAGGGCCGGCGCAGCGTGTTCGAGAAGCTGCCCGTCATCCGCAGCGCCAAATGGCTGGCGGTGGGGCGCCTGGATTTCAACACCGGCGGATTACTGATATTCACCACTTCCGGAGAACTCGCCAACCGGCTCATGCATCCGCGCTTTGAAGTCGAGCGCGAATACGCGGTGCGCCTGTTCGGCACGCTGACCCCGGCACAGGTGCAGGAATTGAAGAAAGGCGTGCGACTCTCCGACGGCGACGCCCGGTTCGAGTTGCTGGAGGATCAGGGCGGCGAGGGCCGCAACCACTGGTACCGTGCGGTAGTGAAGGAGGGCAGGAACCGGGTGGTGCGGCGCATGTTCGAGGCGCTGGGCCTGCAGGTCAGCCGCCTGATGCGCGTGCGCTTTGGCATCGTGTCATTGCCACCGCGGCTCAAGCGCGGCAACTGGATCGAGCTCAAGGAAGCCGAAATCAGCGAATTGCTGGAATGGTCAGGCAGTGTGCCCGAGGCGGTCGAGGACGACGACGTCAGCGACGCAGATCCGCCGCCGTCAGCAGAAAGACCAAGCCGTCACCGCCCGAGGTCTCGAGCCAGGTAAACGGCAGGTCGGGGAAAGCCTGTTCCAATACGTCGCGATTGTGTCCGATCTCGACGACCAGAATCCCGCGTTCGTTCAAATGCGCACCCGCTTGTGCCAGCAGTGCTCGCACGATATCGAGGCCGTCTTCGCCGCCGGCAAGCGCCATCTGCGGCTCCGCCTGAAACTCCGGCGGCAAATTTTCCATCGACGGCCGGTTCACGTAGGGCGGGTTGGACACGATCACGTCGTAACGTCCGGTCAGGCCCGCAAACAGGTCGCCGTGGGTCAGATGCACCCGATCCCGCAATCCGTAGTCGGCGACGTTGCGTGTCGCGACTTCCAGCGCCCGCGCAGACAGGTCAGTCGCATCGACTTCGGCGTCAGGGAAAGCCAAGGCCAGCAGGATTGCCAGGCAACCGGACCCGGTGCAAAGGTCGAGCGCTTTGTCGACCGGCCGGCTGTCGCCGATCCAGGGATACAGCTCGTCGCGCAGCAATTCCGCGATGTAGGAACGCGGAACGATGGCGCGTTCATCGATGTAAAACCGGGAATCCCCAAGCCATGCCTCTTGGGTCAGGTACGCAGCCGGTATGCGCTCGTCAACTCGCCTGCGCACGATGTCTTCCAGGGAGGCGATTTCGATCGGCGTGAGCCGGCGTTCGAAAACAGAATCCAGATCGTCCAGCGGCAGATGCAGCGTATGCAGCAACAGGTAGGCGGCTTCGTCATAGGCGTTGGTGCTGCCATGGCCGAAGTACAGTCCGGCCTTGTCGAAACGCTCTACCGTGGCTTTGAGCCACCCGCGGACGGAATGTTGTCCGGCGCGCACTTCAGCGGCCATTCAGGATGTCGGCGAGCGTGAACTGATAAATGCGGGAAAGCGCGTCCAGATCGGCCAGCACGATATGCTCGTCGAGCTTATGAATCGATGCGTTGATCGGGCCGAGTTCGACGACCTCGCGGCAGACATCGGCGATGAAGCGGCCATCGGAAGTGCCGCCGCTGGTGGATAGTTCAGGCGTGCGCCCGGTGACGTTCTTCACGGCACGCGACAGGCTTTCCACAAGTTTGCCTTTCGGCGTCAGAAACGGCCTGCCGGAGAGCCACCACGTCAGCCCATAGTCGAGGCCGTGCCGGTCCAGCACTTCGTGCACGCGCGACTTGAGCGACTCCTCGCTGCTGGCGGTAGAGAAACGAAAGTTGAACAACACCCGCAATTCACCGGGGATCACGTTGGTCGCGCCGGTTCCCGCAGTAATGTTCGAAACCTGCCAGGTGGTCGGCGGGAAATATTCGTTGCCGTCGTCCCACCGCGCGGCGGACAGCTCGGCCAGCGCCGGTGCGAATTGATGGATCGGATTGCGGGACAGATGCGGATACGCGATATGGCCCTGAACGCCGCGCACCAGCAGGTCGCCCGAGAGGGAGCCGCGGCGGCCGTTCTTCATGGTATCGCCGAGCACAGCGACCGAGGAAGGCTCGCCGATGATGCAGTAGTCCATCGCCTCGCCACGGGCACGCAAGGCCTCGACCACCTTGACGGTGCCGTTTACGGCAACACCTTCCTCGTCCGATGTGATCAGCAGCGCGATTGAGCCTGGATGATCGGGATGCTGCGCCAGAAAGCCTTCGACCGCCGTGACGAACGCTGCGATGGAGGATTTCATGTCGGCCGCGCCGCGCCCATAAAGCACGCCGTCTCGCACCGTGGGCTGGAAGGGATCCGAATGCCACTGGTCCAGCGGACCCGTCGGAACGACGTCGGTATGGCCAGCGAAACATACCAGGGGTTTGGTGCTTCCGCGACGTGCCCAGAGGTTATCGACGTCGCCGTAGCGCAAGTGCTCGATGGTGAAGCCGAGCCTGGCCAGGCGTTGCGCCAGTAGTGCCTGGCAACCGCCATCGTTGGGGGTAATGGATACGCGCGAGATGAGTTCCCGCGCGAGTTCGAAAGTCGCAGATGTCATTGGCAGAGAATTGGCCGCGATCCGGCCGGCGAAGGGAAGCGGTTCAGCTCTTTTCCTCGTCCATGTTCAGCTTGATCTCATTGAACGAATAACCCGCGCCCGGTTTGATCATTACGCGGCCCGTCGGGCTTTCGCCGAGCTTGCCGGCGGCTTTCTGTTCGAAGTTGTTGATCAGCCACGACAGGTTGGTCGAGGAATCGGAGTTCTTCAGCGCTTCGTCCTTGGCGATCGTGCCGGCCATATACAACTCGAACAAGGCCTGCTCGAAAGTTTTCGATCCGGGGGAGAGGCTTTGTTCCATGGCCTCGCGGATCTGGTCGATTTCGCCCTTCTTGATCAGTTCCGAGATGTGCTTGGTGTTGAGCATGACCTCGACCGCGGCGACCAGCGTGCCGTCGTTGGCCTTGACCAGGCGCTGCGAAATGATAGCGCGCAGGCTGATCGACAAGTCGGACAGCAGCGACGTGCGTGCGTCATAGGGGAAGAAATTGATGATCCGGTTCAGCGCGTGATAGCTGTTGTTGGCGTGCAGCGTGGAAATGCACAAATGGCCGGTCTGCGCGTACAACAGCGCGTGGCCCAGTGTTTCGCGATCGCGGATTTCGCCGATCATCATCAGGTCGGGCGCTTCGCGCATGGCGTTGACCAGCGCGTTTTCGTAGGAGCGGGTGTCGGTGCCGACTTCGCGCTGGTTGATCACGCACTTGTCGTTGCGGAACACGAATTCCATCGGGTCTTCGATGGTCAGGATGTGGCCCGGTTTGAGCGCGTTGCGGTGCTCGATCATGGCGGCCAGCGTGGTCGATTTGCCCGAACCGGTGGAACCCACGACGACGACGAAGCCGCGTTTTTCCATGATCAGTTCTTTCAGGATCACCGGCAGCTTGAGCTTGTCGATCCCCACGGTCCCGCTCTTCAGGAAGCGGATTACCATCGCCACGTTGCCGCGCTGGCGGAACACGTTCACCCGGAAGCGCCCGATGTCGGGGACCACCTGGGCGAAATTCATCTCGAAGGTTTCCTCGAATTCCTTGATCTGCTTGTCGCTCATGATTTCATAAGCGATCTTGCGCGCGGTCTCCGGATCGATGATCTGCTGGTTGACCGGCATGATGATGCCGAGGATCTTGATCGATACCGGTGCGCCCGCCGAGATGAAAAGGTCGGACGCCTGCTTCTCCGCCATGAGCTTGAACAAAGGTGTCAGAAACATGTTGTCCTCGATGACTCGTGATTGAAGGGGACTGCGCCGATCCTGCCTCGCAGGCTTGCCCGACAGCCGCGCTCAGATGCCGCGCAGCAACTCATTGATGCTGGTCTTGGCACGGGTCTTGGCGTCGACCTGCTTGACGATCACCGCGCAGTAAAGACTGTATTTTCCGTCCGCGGAGGGCAGGTTACCGGACACCACGACCGAACCGGGGGAAATCCGCCCGTAGGTCGTCTCGCCGGTTTCCCGGTTAAATATCTTGGTGCTCTGGCCGATATACACACCCATCGAAATCACCGATCCTTCACCCACTACGACGCCTTCGACCACTTCCGATCGCGCGCCGATGAAGCAATTGTCCTCGATGATGGTCGGATTTGCCTGCACGGGTTCCAGCACGCCGCCGATGCCCACGCCGCCGGAAAGGTGAACGTTCTTGCCGATCTGAGCACATGAACCCACTGTCGCCCAGGTATCGACCATGGTGCTTTCATCTACATAGGCGCCGATATTTACGAACGAGGGCATGAGCACGACATTCTTCGCGATGAACGAGCCCCGGCGTACGACGGCATTCGGCACTACGCGAAAACCACCGGCGCGGAAATCGGCGCTGCCGTAATCGGCGAATTTGGCCGGCACCTTGTCGAAATAATTGGTGTAACCGTCACGCACGACTTCATTGTCTTCCAGGCGAAAGGAAAGCAGCACGGCTTTCTTGAGCCACTGATGCGTCACCCATTCATTGCCGGACTTCTCGGCCACGCGCAGCTTGCCCGAATCCAGTTGGGCGATGACTTCCGCCACTGCTTCCTTGAGTACGGGTTCCGCGGTCTTCGGCGTAATGCCGGCGCGGGCTTCGAACGCCTTATCGATGACTGACTGCAAATCCGTCATTCTTGTTCTTTCCTTTTGCGAATTGAGAGTAAAACGCCTTCAGCCGCTGCGCCGCTTCGAGGCATTCCTCGACCGGCGCCACCAGCGCGACCCGGATGAAATTGCGCCCCGGATTAATGCCGTGGGCTTCCCTGGCCAGGTAACTGCCCGGCACGACAGTGACATTATATTGCCCGAACAACTGTTTAGCGAACTCCGTGTCGTCGATCGGGGTGCGCAGCCACAGATAAAACGCGGCTTGCGGCATATTGACCTCGGTGACCGGCGACAGGATGGCGAGCGTCTTCTCGAACTTTTCCTTGTACAGCCTGCGGTTCTCCTGGACGTGTTTCTCGTCGCTCCATGCGGCGGCACTGGCCGCCTGGACGGCAGGGCTCATCGCGCAACCGTGGTAGGTCCGGTAGAGCAGGAATTTGGCGAGGATCGCGGCATCGCCGGCAACGAACCCGGAACGCATGCCGGGCACGTTGGAGCGTTTCGACAGGCTGCTGAATGCGACGAGCCTGCGAAAATCGCCGCGCCCCAGCCGATGTGCGGCTTCCAGCCCGCCGAGCGGCGGCTTGCTCTCGTCGAAATAGATCTCCGAATAGCATTCGTCCGAGGCAATGACGAAACCGTGGCGATCGGAAAGATCGAACAAGGCGCGCCATTCGTCGAGGGTCATGACCTTGCCGGTGGGATTGCCCGGCGTGCAAACATAGATCAACTGGGTCCGGCGCCAGACCTCGTCCGGCAGTTGCTGCAGGTCGAGGACGAATCCGTCGTCGGCCATCAGGTTGAGGAAATGCGGTTCCGCGCCGGCGAGAATGATCGCGCCTTCGTAAATCTGGTAAAACGGATTTGGCGCGACCACGGCGGGCCGATCGCGCGATCTGTCGATGACCGCCTGCGCGAACGCGAACAAGGCTTCGCGGCTGCCGTTCACCGGCAACACCTGCGTGGCCGGATCGATTTTTTCGATGCGGAAGCGCCGCTCGATCCAGGCGGCGATGGCTTTCCGAAGCGGTTCGCCCCCCGCTGTCGCGGGGTAGCTGGACAATCCGCCGAGTTGTTCGATCAAGACATCGCGGATGAATTTCGGCGTGGCGTGTTTCGGTTCGCCGATCGACAGGCTGATCGGCCGCAGGGCAGCATCCGGCTTGAGGCCGGCGAGCAGTGCCGATAGCTTCTGGAACGGGTAGGGCTGGAGTGTGGCGAGGTTCGGATCCATTTATCGAGGCAATGAGCCGCGTCGTCCGTGACGGGCGGTCGAATTATAAGGGTGGGCGTGACGTCGAAGAAGAACAACATGGCGGCTTGCGGCGCTCGCTCTCGCGGCCGGTATCTGCAATCTCGGCTATGTGCTCGCCATGATCCATGGCGAAGTCGTCAGGGTCATGCTGCTTTTCTACATTGCTTTCGAGCAAATCGGCTGGCGCGACTGGATCGGGGGGGGCAATGTTGGTCGCCGCCGCCCTGTATTCCGCGCGACTGGAAGCATCAGCGCACGGACGACAGGGGTTCGAACTGGGCCAGGTCGATGCTCGGTTGCGCCTTCCAGCCCTTTTTGCGGTGCTCCGCCGCGACGGTGGTGAAAATGCCGCCGCGCACGAAAAAGCGCGCGGTCAGGCGCATGAACCGAGGCTGGGTGGCCTTGGCCAGGTCATCGAGCATGCGATTGGTCACCGCTTCATGGAACGCGCCCTGATTCCGGTAGGACCAGACATACAGCTTCAGGCTCTTCAGTTCCACGCATTTCCGGTCCGGGATGTAATCGAGGAACAGGGTCGCAAAATCCGGTTGGCCGGTTTTCGGGCAAAGGCAGGTGAACTCGGGAATCTCCATATGAATCAGGTAATCCCGTGCCGGACTGGGATTGGGAAAGGTGTCGAGTGATAAAGAGGGCTTGCTCGGCATTCTCTGAAGGCCATTCCATTGTTAAAATGCATGAAGAAAAAAACAGGCGCCTGGTCCGTTGGTTTGGGGCCCCAGGCGCTTGTTTTATGAGTATCCGTTGAAATTATAAGCCTTTATAAAGCCCCGACAGTGCGACTCACATACATCAAGCTCGCTGGTTTCAAGTCCTTCGTCGATCCGACCCACATCCCGGTTCCGGGCCAATTGGTCGGTGTCGTTGGCCCAAACGGTTGCGGCAAATCGAATGTAATCGATGCCATTCGCTGGGTTCTCGGCGAATCCTCCGCCAAGCAGTTGCGCGGCGAAAACATGCAGGACGTCATTTTCAATGGCTCCGGCGATCGTAAGCCCGCCGGCCGTTCGAGCGTCGAGCTGGTGTTCGACAACAGCCTGGGCAAGGCTGCCGGCGCCTGGTCGGCGTACGCGGAAATTTCGGTCAAGCGCGTGCTCGAACGCGACGGCGAATCGTCCTACTTCCTGAACAACATGCATGTGCGCCGGCGCGACGTTGCCGACATTTTCCTCGGCACGGGCCTGGGTGGGCGCGGTTACGCGATCATCGAGCAGGGCATGATTTCGCGCATTATCGAGGCGAAGCCTGAGGACTTGCGCAGCTTCCTGGAAGAGGCGGCCGGGGTATCGAAATATCGCGAACGCCGCCGTGAAACTGAATCGAGGCTGGAAGACACCCGCGAAAACCTGCTGCGCGTGGAAGACATCCGCCTGGAACTCGGCAGGCAGCTCGAGCACCTGGAGTCGCAGGCCGAGAAAGCCGGCAAGTACCGCGAGTTCGAGGCCAGCCTGAAGCGCACCCAGCAATTGCTGTGGACGTTGCGCAAGCGCGATGCGCAGGCGCAGCGCCTGAAACTCGGCCGCGACATCGAGGCGATGGGTATCGAACTCGAAGCCGAAACAGCCCGCCTGCGGGACGCGGAAAAACGCGTGGAAGAGTTACGCACCCGGCATTACGGGGAATCGGACGCGGTCCATGCGGCGCAGGGCACCCTCTACGAAGTCAACGCCGAGATTGCCCGCGTCGAGCAGCAGATCCAGTTCCTGCGCGACAGCCGCAACCGCGCCGAACAGCAGTTGAATTCCCTGCGTGCACAGGAAGCGGAACAGCGCGAGCGCCAGCAGTCGCTGGAAACGGCGCGCGACGAAAATACCCGGGCGCTGGCGGAGGCAACCGAGCAGCTCGCCGCATTCGAAGAAGCGTTGCGCGAATCCCGCGCAGCCTTGCCGGTGGCCGACGACCATTACCGTGCCGCCCAGGCACTGTTGTCACAGGCACAGGAAGGTTTGACGCAGGCCGAACAGCAATTGCGCCTGGAAGATACCCGCAAGGGCCATTCCGACAAGTTGCTGCTGCAGCTCGCTGCGCGCCGCGCCCGGCTGGAAGAAGAGCGCGACGCCCTGGAAGTGCCGAACCTGAGCGAGCTGGTCCGGCTCGAATCCGAGATCGTCGAGCTTGGCCACCAGCTCGCCGCGCGCCGCGGGGCACTTGAGCAATGCGAGGCGGCATTGCCCACGCTGGAGCAGTCGTTGCTGTCGGCAGAAGATACCGAGGAGCAGGTCCAGCAACGGGTGCATCAACTCGATGCGCGCCTGACCGCCCTGCAATCGCTGCAGGACCAGGTCAGCCGTTCCGGCGAGATCGAGCCCTGGCTCGACCGCAACGACCTGCGCCGCAACCCGCATCTCTGGCAGGGCCTGCGCATCCGCGAAGGTTGGGACAATGCGCTCGAAGCCGTGTTGCGCGAACGGCTGAACAGCATCGGACTGACCGATCTTGGCCAGGCGCATGCGTGGCTGTCAGAACCGCCGCCAGGAAAACTCTCATTTCACCGCGTGACCACGGATTCGACCGCTGTTGTGCCTGCGCCCTCCGGCCTGGAACGCCTGACCGATTACGTGACCTGCACCGATGCGCGCCTGGCCGGCGTGCTGGCCGATTGGCTCGCGCGCGTTTACGTCCTGCCCAATCCTGCCCAGGGCATGGAAATCGCGGCGAATTTGCCGGCCGGCGCCATGCTGGTCAGTGCGCAGGGCCACGTATTCACTCCGACCAGTGTCAGTTTTCACGCAGCCGATTCCGAAGTGCACGGCATCCTGTCCCGCCAGCGCGAAATCGAGGCGTTGTTCGCCGAACGTACGGCAGCGGATGCCCGCCTCGGCGAACTGAACCACATCGCTGCCTCGCAGAAAATCGAATTTGAAGAACGCAAGGCGGAAGCGGAGCGCTTGCGGCGCGAGGTATCGGATCTCCAGGAAAACCAGCATCAGCTGAAACTGGACCATGTACGGCTATCGCAACTGGCGGAAAGGCTGAAGGCGCGCGGGGAGCAGATCGTCCGCGAGCTGGGAGAAATCGAGGCGGAGTCTGCGCGCGAATCGACGCAACAGAATGAAGCGGCGCAGCAAATGGAAGTGCTTCGCGTCGGCATGGCGGCCATGCACGCCGGCGTCGAAGAGGCCCGGCAGAGTCACGCCGAGGCCGAATCGGCCCTGCAGGCGAGCCGGGCGGTCGCCCAACGGTCTGAACGGCAGCATCAGGAGGCGCTCTTTAAACAGAAGACTATAAATAATAAAATCATAGATATAGATTCATATCTTCAAGTTTTATCACAAACATTTTCCCGGCTGCAAAGCGACGCGGACATGCTGCTTCAGGAGGTGTCGCGCGCCGACGAAACGGGATTGCAGGAACAATTGCAGAAACAGCTGGCGCTGCGCGGCGAACGCGAGCAGGCGTTGAGGCAAGCCCGCGAGGAACTGGAAGGCGTCGACCAGACCCTGCGCACGACTGAACAGGAGCGCCTCGCGTCCGAGCAAAAACTGGCCCCCGCGCGCGAACGCATCAACGAACTGCGGCTCAAAGAGCAGGAAGCGCGACTGGCCGAGGAAAGTTATGCGAGCCAGCTGGAAGAGGCCCAGGCCAATGAGCAGGAGTTGCTGCCGTTGCTCGAGGAAGGGGTGCGTGCCGGCAAACTGCAGGGTGAAATCAACCGGCTCACCGAAGACATGGCGGCGCTGGGCGCCGTGAACCTGGCCGCACTCGACGAATTGTCGACCGCCCGGGAGCGCAAGGCTTACCTCGATTCGCAATCCCAGGATCTGAACGAAGCCGTGGAAACCCTGGAAACCGCGATACGCAAAATCGATCGCGAAACGCGCGAGCGGCTGCAGGAGACATTCGATACCGTCAACCGGCATTTCGGCGAAATGTTCCCGGCACTGTTCGGCGGGGGGGAAGCCAAGCTGCTGATGACCGGCGAGGAAATCCTCGATGCAGGCGTGCAGGTCATGGCGCGTCCCCCGGGCAAGCGCAATGCCTCGATTCACCTGTTGTCGGGCGGAGAAAAGGCACTGACGGCCTTGTCGCTGGTATTCTCCATGTTCCAGCTCAATCCAGCGCCTTTCTGCTTGCTCGACGAGGTCGACGCGCCGCTCGATGACAGCAATACCGAGCGGTTCTGCAGCCTGGTGAAGAAGATGTCCGCCCATACCCAGTTCATGTTCATCACCCACAACAAAATCACCATGGAAATGGCCAACCAGCTGATCGGGGTCACCATGCAGGAACAGGGAGTTTCGCGCGTCGTCGCGGTGGACGTGGACGAAGCCTTGCGCATGCGCGAAGAGGCGGCAGCTTGATCCGGGGCGACCGTCCCGGCAGCCGGGCTGGGTAGATGATGAGTGAACTGCAGATCGCCCTCACGCTGCTTGGCGTCCTGATAGTGGCCGCGGTACTGGCGTTTAACTGGTGGCAGGAAAAGAAGTTCCGTCGGCGCGGCGAGGAGACGTTCTCTAGAGGGCATAAGGATGTGCTCCTGGAGCAGGCCGCCGTCTCGATGGCATCGGTGTCAGCGGTGTCGTCCCGGCACGGCCTGGACGCGTCGCGCATCGAACCGAGCATGGAG
>JAYVMZ010000079.1:0-14079 GCA_043758735.1 Betaproteobacteria bacterium | reverse complement strand
TTGCTTTCAAAATTTTCCAGGAAGCCTTTACCGCCTTTAAATGCGTGCTACACGCATATTGCTTTGCGTCAAATTGCTAAGTCCGACAGGCTGCTAGGCCTTTCCTTCCATCAACTTGGCATTCTCGCCTGCCATTTTGTCCGCAAGCTTTTGTGCTTCGGTAAAATCCAGCGTTCCTTCGTAAATTGCCCGGCCGGTAATGGCTCCCAGGATACCCTCTGCCTCCGCCTCGCATAACGCCTTTACGTCCTTCAGGTCGGTAATGCCGCCGCTGGCAATGACCGGAACGGATAATTCGCGCGCGAGGTCCACGGTCGCCTTGACGTTGACCCCGCTCATCATGCCGTCGCGGCTGATGTCGGTGTAGATGATCGCCTCGACGCCAAGATCCTGGAATTTTTTGGCGAGATCCAGTACATCGTGGCCGGTGACCTTCGACCAGCCATCCACCGCAACCTTGCCGTCCTTCGCGTCCAGCCCGACCATGATGTGGCCGGGAAAAGCGTAGCAGGCGTCGTGCAGAAATCCGGGCGTTTTCACCGCGGCGGTGCCCAAAATAATGTAGGAAATACCATCATCGAGGTAACGCTCGACCGTGTCGAGATCGCGAATGCCGCCGCCAAGTTGCACCGGGATATCGCCGCCGACCGCCTTGATGACTGCCTTTACAGCCTCTTCGTTTTTCGGCTTACCGACGAATGCCCCGTTGAGATCCACCAGGTGCAGGCGGCGCGCGCCTTTGCTGATCCAGTGCCTGGCCATAGCGCCGGGGTCCTCGGAAAAAACCGTGGCGTCCGCCATCGAGCCTTGTTTCAAACGGACACAGTGTCCGTCCTTGAGGTCAATTGCCGGGATGATCAACATGGTGTGGAATCGATCGCCAACCCATCGAATCAGATGGAGCCAGCCGCAGAGGAATGAGTGCTCGGATTATGGGAACGTGTCAGACGTTGGCCGCAGGAACGACGCCAGCCTGCGCGGATACGCGTTTCGTCCCGTTCCAGGAAACGAAATTCGATAACAAACGCAGGCCGGCCGACTGGCTTTTTTCCGGATGAAACTGTACGGCAAAAATATTATTCCTAGCCACGGCGCAGGTAAAGCTCGACGGATACCGGCTGGTACCGGCCACCAGATCCTGGTCGGGTGTGTTCACGTAGTAGCTGTGCACAAAATAGAAGCGGCTGCCCTCGGCGATTCCGTCCCACATCGGATGGGACACGGCCTGGTAAACCTGGTTCCATCCCATGTGCGGCACCTTGAATTTTTCGCCCTGGCCGTTCAAATCGCTTGCGGCCGGGAAGCGGACGACCTTGCCCGGGAGCACACCCAATCCGGGGGTGTTCCCCTCCTCGCTACGTTCAAACAGCATTTGCAAACCGATGCATAGCCCCAAGAACGGCTTGCTGCGCGCCGCCTCGAGCAGCGGCACCCGCAACCCCCGCGCGTCCATCTCGCGCATGCAATCCGGCATCGCCCCCTGACCGGGAAAGACGACCCGTCCCGCCTCGCGGATAGCCGCCGGATCGCTGGTCACCGCTATAACTTTCGACGGCGCGACATGCTCCAGTGCCTTGGCAACCGAACGCAGGTTGCCCATCCCGTAATCGACGACCGCAATATCAATCATGGACTAATGTTAGCCGCATCGATACGACTGCCTGCATTCACGACGGATCAGAGGCTGCCTTTGGTGGAAGGCAGCGTGCCACTCGCGCGCGCATCCAACTCGACCGCCATGCGCAGCGCCCGGCCAAACGCCTTGAAAATGGTCTCAGCCTGGTGATGCGCGTTGCGCCCCTTCAGGTTGTCGATGTGCAGCGTGACCAAGGCGTGGTTGACGAATCCCTGAAAAAACTCGTGTACCAGGTCGACGTCGAATTCGCCGATCAGGCCACGCGCGTAGTCGACCGAATACTCGAGCCCCGGCCGCCCCGACAGGTCGATCACCACCCGCGACAAGGCCTCGTCCAGCGGAACGTAGGCGTGGCCATAGCGGCGCACGCCTTTCTTGTCGCCGATGGCCTTGGTAAAGGCCTGGCCGAGTGTGATCCCGACATCTTCGACAGTGTGGTGGGCATCGATATGCAAATCACCCTTGGCATCAACATCGAGGTCGACCATACCGTGGCGCGCAACCTGGTCGAGCATGTGGTCGAAGAATCCGACCCCGGTTGCGAGCCTGGATTTGCCGCTGCCATCGAGGTTGAGCCGAACTTCGATCTGCGTTTCGAGGGTATTGCGGGTAACTTGGGCTTGGCGCATGGGAAAACGGTCTGGAATTGGCCTTATCCTAACTCAAATCAGGACAACGCCGACGACGGCGATGACGCTGCCGATTCGGTGAGGATTTCGTGCAAAGCGGCGACAAACGCGTCGCACTGGGCATCCGTTCCGACGGTAATGCGCAGGTATGGTGCGATTCGGGCCGGCTTCTGGAAATGTCTCACGACGATGCCGCGCCCGCGCAATTGCGCTGCCAGATCCCCTCCGGCACGCCGGGGATGGCGGGCAAACACAAAGTTGGCCGTCGAGGGCACCACGTCGAATTCCAGCTTCTCGAGGTCGGCGACAAGACGCTCACGGCTTTCGATGACTTTGCGCCAGGTGCCCTCGATATAGGCCTGGTCTTCCATGGCCGCCACGCCACCAGCCTGGGCGAATCGGTCCAGCGGGTAGGAATTGAAGCTGTCCTTGACCCGGTTCAGGGCCTCGATGAGGTCTGGCTGACCGATTGCGTAACCCACGCGAAGGCCGGCGAGCGAACACGACTTGGACATGGTGTGAGTCACCAGCAGGTTGGGATAGAGCGGCACCAGCGGCACGGCCGAAACGCCGCCGAAATTCACATAGGCCTCGTCAATGACCACCACGGAGTTGGCGTTCGCCTGCAACAGTCGCTCGATTTCCGACAGGGCCAGCTGACGCGCCGTCGGGGCATTGGGATTGGGGAAAATGATCCCGCCATTCGGCTGCAGGTAATCGTCCACATCGATCTCGAATGCGTCGGTAAGGGCAATCTCCCGATACTCGATGCCGTAAAGGCGGCAATAGACCGGATAAAAACTATAGGTGACATCGGGAAACAGCACCGGGGCAGCGTGCTTGAGCAGGGCCTGGAAAGTGTGCGCCAGGACTTCATCCGAACCATTGCCGACAAATACGTTTGCCGCCGTCACTTCATGGCGCGCGGCGATGGCCTGGCGTAGCCGGTCGCTGAGGGGATCAGGATACAACCGCAGGGAATCTCCCAATTCAGCGCGCAAGGCCTCCAGCACCTTCGGGCTCGGACCGTAGGGGTTCTCGTTGGTGTTGAGCTTGACCAGGTTAGCCAGCTTGGGCTGCTCGCCCGGCACATAAGGGGTCAGGCCGTGCACCACGGCGCTCCAGAGGTGGCTCATCGTTGGATCCGGTACTGGGCTGACTTTGCGTGGGCAGACAGCCCCTCGCCGCCAGCCAACTCGGCTGCGATGAGCCCAAGCGTACGCGCGCCTTCCGGGGATACCTGGATCAGGCTGGTGCGCTTCTGGAAATCGTAGACGCCCAACGGCGACGAAAATCGCGCCGAGCGCGAAGTCGGCAATACATGGTTGGGTCCCGCGCAATAGTCGCCTAGCGCTTCCGACGTATAGCGGCCAAGAAACACGGCGCCGGCGTGGCGGATTTTCTCCGCCCAGCGCTGCGGCTCCTCGACGGAGAGTTCCAGATGCTCCGGTGCGATCCGGTTGGCGATCGCGCAGGCTTCTTCCAAATCACGGGTCTGGATCAGCGCGCCGCGTCCGTCCAGGGATGCCTTGATGACATCCGCGCGTGGCATGTCCTTCAACTGCCGCTCGATACTGACGGCTACCTTGTCGATGAACCCAGCATCCGGACAAAGCAGAATCGCCTGGGCCAGCTCGTCGTGCTCGGCTTGAGAGAAAAGATCCATCGCGATCCAGTCCGGATCGGTTTTGCCGTCGCAGATCACCAGGATTTCGGAAGGTCCCGCCACCATGTCGATGCCGACGGTGCCGAACACGCGCCGCTTTGCCGCGGCAACGTAGGCGTTGCCCGGACCGACTATCTTGTCTACCTGCGCGATGGTCCGGGTGCCATAGGCAAGAGCGGCCACCGCCTGTGCTCCGCCGATGGTGAACATCCGGTCCACCCCGGCGATGCTGGCCGCGGCCAATACCAGGTCGTTGCGCTCCCCTTGTGGAGTTGGCACCACCATGATGATTTCGCGCACACCCGCGACTTTCGCGGGAAGCGTGTTCATCAATACCGTGGAAGGATAAGCCGCTTTCCCGCCGGGAACGTAGACGCCGACCCGATCCAGCGGCGTGATTTTCTGCCCCAGCGTGGTGCCGTCCGCTTCCGTGTATTGCCAGGAAGCCAGGGTCTGGCGCTCGTGATAGCTGCGGATGCGGGCAGCTGCTTGTTCGAGCGCCCCGCGCCGCGCCGCCGGCAATCCGGCGAGCGCCCGGTCGAAGTCCGGCCGGGGAATTTCGAGTGCGGCGATTGAAGTTGCACCCAACTGGTCGAATTTGTTCGTATATTCGAGGACGGCCTCGTCGCCACGCGCGCGGACGTCGCGCAGGATCGCCTCCACGGTGGTTTCGATGCGCTCGTCCTGCGCGCTTTCGACTGCCAGAAGCTTTGCGAGCCTCGCGTCGAATCCCGAGTCCCGCGTGGAAAGCCGCGCAATCCCGCTCATGCCGGCTCTCTTAGCGCTACTTTGCGAAATGCGTCGATCACCGGCTGGATCTCACCGCGTTTGAGCTTGAGGGCAGCCTGATTGACGATCAACCGTGCGCTGATCGGCATGATCTCCTCTACCGCCTTCAACTGGTTTGCGCGCAATGTATTGCCGCTGGAGACCAGGTCGACGATGGCATCGGCCAATCCGACCAACGGGGCGAGTTCCATGGAGCCGTAGAGCTTGATCAGGTCGACATGCACGCCTTTTGCAGCGAAGTGTTCCCGCGCAGTCTTCAGATACTTGGTCGCGACACGCAGCCGTGCACCGCGCCGGACGGCCGCTTCGTAGTCAAACCGCTCGGGCACCGCCACCATCATGCGGCACTTCGCGATATCCAGATCGAGCGGCTGGTAAAGCCCCGTGCCGCCGTGCTCGAGCAACACATCCTTGCCCGCGATGCCGAGGTCGGCGGCGCCATACTGCACGTAGGTCGGCACATCCGAAGCCCGCACGATGATGACGCTCACGTCGCCGCGATTGGTCGGGATGATCAGCTTGCGCGAAATCTCCGGATCTTCAGACGCGACAATGCCCGCCGCCTTCAGCAGGGGTGCGGTTTCTTCGAATATGCGCCCTTTTGACAGGGCGATCCTGATGCTCATATGCGCCGGTATCCCGTGAGCTCAGTGGGCGCGCTTGATGCGCGCACCCAGTTGGCTGAGTTTTTCCTCGATACAATCGTAGCCGCGGTCCAGGTGATAGACGCGATCCACCACCGTCTCGCCCCTGGCCACCAGTCCGGCGATGACCAGGCTCGCCGAGGCGCGCAGATCGGTCGCCATGACATTGGCGCCCTGCAGGGCGTTGACTCCCTGCACGATCGCCGTGTTGCCTTCGACCTCGATGCTCGCCCCCAGACGGCGCAATTCCTGCACGTGCATGAAGCGATTTTCGAAGATCGTTTCAGTGACCACCGCAGTGCCTTGCGCTACGCTATTGAGCGCCATGAACTGCGCCTGCATGTCGGTCGGAAAAGCCGGGAAGGGTGCGGTGCGCAGGCTCACGGCCTTGAGGCTGCCGTTAGTCGACAGCCGGATCCAATCTTCCCCTTGCTCGACATCTGCGCCGGCTTCCTGCAGCTTGCCGATTACCGAATCCAAAATATTTGCGCGCGTGCCTTTGAGCTTGATATTGCCCCCGGTTGCCGCCGCGGCACAAAGAAAGGTGCCGATTTCGATCCGGTCCGGCATGATCCGATGCGTCGCGTCTTGCAACTCGTCGACCCCCTCGATGGTGATGACGTCGCTGCCCGCCCCTTTAATGCGGGCGCCCATCGCATTCAGGCATTCCGCGAGGTCGATGACCTCCGGCTCACGCGCCGCATTTTCGAGGACCGTGACGCCGTCTGCCAGCACTGCCGCCATCATCAGGTTCTCGGTTCCCGTGACGGTAACCAGGTCCAATACGATATGCGTCCCCTTGAGCCGCCCGGCCTTGGCCAGGATATAGCCCTGCTCAATGTCGATCTGCGCCCCCATCGCCTGCAGTCCCTTGATATGCAGGTCGACAGGCCGCTGTCCGATCGCGCAGCCGCCCGGCAAGGACACGCGCGCCTCGCCGAACCGCGTAATCATCGGTCCGAGCACAAGGATCGACGCGCGCATGGTTTTCACCAGTTCGTAAGGCGCCGAGAGGTTATGCAGTTTTGCGGCCGTCAGGCCGACTCCAAGTTTCTCGTCGAGCGAAACTTCCACGCCCATCTGCGCCAGCAGGGTCAGCGTGGTGGTCACGTCGCGCAGATGGGGGACGTTCTGCAGCCTGAGCGTGCCGGGCGTGAGGAGCGCGGCGCAAAGAATCGGCAGGGCTGCATTCTTGGCGCCGGAAACGCGCACTTCCCCGGTCAGCGGCACGCCGCCCTGGATGACTAGTTTGTCCACTTGGCGTACCGGCTAGCGAACGGCCCAGTCTTCCGGCGTAAAGGTCTTCATGGACAGCGCGTGGATTTCTTCGCGCATGCGGTCCCCCAGGGCCTTGTAGACGACCTGATGCTGCTGGACGCGCGACTTGCCCCGGAACTCGGAACTGACGATCACCGCCTCGAAATGATGGCCGTCGCCCGCCACGTCGACGTGGTCGCACGCAAGGTTTTGCTGGATGTAAGACTTGACCTGTTCAGGGGTGAACATAAGGCGACTCTTCAATGACGCAGCTTGTAGCCGCGTTTGAGTAGCGACAAGGTGGCGAATGATAAAGCCAAAAGGCAGCCGCCTACAATCACGAAGCTGAGCCTCGGCGAAACGTCCGAGACGCCGAAGAAGCCGTAGCGAAAGCCGTCGATCATGTAGAAAAAGGGATTGAAGCGCGACACTTCCTGCCAGAAAGGCGGCAGGGAATGCATCGAATAAAAAACGCCCGACAGGAACGTCAGCGGGACGATGATGAAGTTCTGGAAGGCGGCGAGCTGATCAAATTTCTCCGCCCAGATGCCGGCAATGATCCCCAGCGTACCCAGCAAGGCCGAGCCGAGCAGTGCGAATGACGCGACCCACAGCGGATTTTGCACCGGCACCGGCACAAACAACGCCGTGATGGCGAACACGCCGAACCCGACCATGACGCCGCGCACGACGCAGGCCAGCACATAGGCCGCAAAAAACTCGAAATGGGAAAGCGGAGGCAGCAGGACGAAAATGATGTTGCCGGTGATTTTCGACTGGATGAGGCTCGAAGAACTGTTGGCGAAGGAGTTCTGCAGCAACGACATCATGGCCAGTCCCGGCACGAGGAAAGCGGTGTAGCGCACCCCCGGATAGACCTGCACGTGCTCGTCCAGCACGTGTGAAAAAATCAGCAAATAGAGCAGCGCGGTGAGTACCGGCGCCAGGACGGTCTGGAAACTGACCTTCCAGAATCGCGTGATTTCCTTGCGAAACAGCGTGGAAAAGCCGGCCATCGGTGCAAACTTGTGCATGGCTCAGTCCCTGCCCATGATCTCGACGAAGACTTCCTCGAGGTCGGGCTGTTCCAGTTCCATGAACGCCACCGTGAGGTTATTTTTTCGGATCTCGGCCAGCACGGATTCGACTTGCGCGTAGTCGTGCAAGGCTAGCAGGTATTCCCCGGTGGTCGGCGCCGTTGTCACGAGCGGCACGAGCACCGCCGGCAGGACGCCTTGCGCCAATCGCAAGCGCAGTTTGGCGCCGGAATAGTCCTTGAGCAGATTGTGCGTGGAATCGAGCGCGACGAGCTTGCCCTGCTTTAGCATGCCCACACGACTGCACAGTGCTTCGGCCTCGTCGAGGTAATGCGTGGTCAGCACGATGGTATGCCCGTCGCCGTTCAACTGGCGGATGAACTGCCACAGGCCTTGGCGCAACTCGACGTCGACGCCCGCGGTCGGCTCATCGAGGATGATGACCGGCGGTTTGTGTACCAATGCCTGGGCAACCAGCACACGCCGCTTCATGCCGCCCGACAAGGCACGCATATTGAAATCCGCCCGGTTCGTCAAATCGAGCCTGGCCATGACTTCGTCTATCCAGTCGTCGTTGCGGCGAAGCCCGAAATACCCGGATTGGAACTGGAGCGTCTCGCGCACCGTAAAAAAAGGATCGAACACGAGTTCCTGAGGCACCACCCCGAGGCAACGCCGAGAGCCTTGGCTGTGCGTCACGACATCGTGGCCCATCACCTTGAGGGTGCCTGCGTCTGTTCGAGCGAGGCCGGCCAGAATGCTGATCAGCGTGGTCTTGCCCGCTCCATTGGGCCCGAGCAGCGCAAAAAATTCGCCTTCGGGAATATCGAGATCGATGTCGACGAGCGCACGCACGCTCCCAAAGGCCTTGGAGACCCCACGTATCTCGATGGCGGGTTGCACGGGGGAAAGGGTCGCGTCGGGTGGTTGGAAAACGCTAGTCCGCGGCGGCCGGGATCAGGTCGGCAATACCGTACAGGTCCGCCATGCTGCGCAGATTCGGGCTCATGTTGGCAAAAGCAATCTGCCGGCCACTGCCACTAAAGCGCCGCACCCATTCCAGCAGCAGGCTCAATGCGGAAGAATCGGCGCCCGTCACCCCCGCGAGATCGACGATCACGCCGTCGCCCTCGAATGCCGCGCCCTCCGAGATCAGCGTCCCGACGTTGTCGAGCGTGACCGGGCCTTCGATCAGATAACGATTTCCCTGCCTGACGATCATTTCTTGGGGGCCGTGGCGGCCTTGCCGCTGTTCTTGTCGACCAGATTCTTGATCAGCCCGTCGATGCCGCCGCTCTGGATTTCCTGGGCAAACAGGTTGCGGTAGTTGATGATCAGGCTCGCACCTGCCACGCGCACGTCATAGACTTTCCAGCCTTCCGGCATATTGCCCATGTCATAGTCCACGCCCATGGGGGGAGCGCCTCCGGGCAGTTTGATCAGCGTCTGCACAGTCGTTTCCGTCTCCCCCGGTGTCATCTTGTACGGCCGATATTCGACCGCGATGCCGGTGTAGGCGGTAAAAGCCGCCGAGTAGGAGCGCACGAGCAGGGTCCGAAATTCCTTGATCAGGGCTTCGCGTTGCGCCGGCGACGCCTCGCGCCAGGGCCGGCCCACCGCGAGGCGCGTCATGCGTTCGAAATCGAAATGCGGGGCAACCTTTTGCTCGATGAGCTGGCTGATCTTGCTCACATTGCCCCCGCGAATCTCCTTGTCATTGCGCACTACCGTAAGCACTTCTTCAGTGGTCTTGCGCACCAGCACGTCCGGTGGCACTTCCTCGGCCATTGCGCAAAGGGCGGATGAGCACGCCACTGTCAGCGCGACAAGCCATCGCCCGATTGATTGCTTGCTTCCTCTTTGCATGAGCATTTTCCTGTTTGAACGCGGATTTCTCGTTATTTTCCTGTGCTGGTTTCAGCAGCCTTGCCATAAAGGAACTGGCCGATCACTTTCTCCAGAACGATTGCGGACTGGGTGACTTTCAGGCGATCGCCATCCTTGAGATTCTGTTCGTCCCCGCCCCCGTCCATCCCGACATACTGCTCGCCGAGCAGGCCGGCGGTCAGTATGGAGGCCGACGAGTCTTTCGGAAACGGGTAGTGCTTGTCGATGCGCAGCGCAACATTGGCGCGAAACGTCCGCGTATCGAGGGAAATGCCTTCGACCCGGCCGACCACGACGCCGGCACTCTTGACCGGGGCCCGCACCTTCAAACCGCCGATGTTGTCGAATTCCGCGATGACGTGGTAACCATCTGACGCATTCACGGTGGTCGCGTTCCCGACTTTCAACGCCAGCACGAACAACGCCCCGACGCCTGCCGTCACAAAAATGCCGACCCATAGATCCAGTGTGGTTCGCTGCATGATTCAGACTCCCGTAAACATGAACGCCGTCAACACGAAATCCAGCGCCAGGACTGCGAGCGCGGAAGTAACTACCGTGCGTGTCACCGCATGGGACACGCCTTCGGCCGTCGGCGGCGCATCATACCCCTCGAACAGTGCGATGGCCGTTACCGCGGCACCGAATACGATGGTCTTGATCACGCCGTTGACGATATCGTTGCGCAGATCCACATTGGATTGCATTTGGGACCAGAACGCCCCGGCGTCGACGCCGATAATGACGACGGTTATCAGGTAGCCGCCGAATATACCCATCACGCTGAAGATCGCGGCAAGCAGCGGCATCGACAGAAAGCCGCCCCAGAACATCGGACTGATTACTCGCGCGAACGGATCGACCGCCATCATTTCCATGGCCGATAGTTGTTCGGTCGATTTCATGATGCCGAGTTCCGCGGTCATTGCCGATCCGGCGCGGCTGGCAAACAGCAGCGCTGCCACCACCGGCCCCAGTTCCCGCACCAGTGCCAGCGCCACCAGGGTGCCGACCGCTTCCGCAGAACCGTATCGCTTCAGGGTTTCGTAACCCTGCAGGCCGAGCACCAGCCCGACAAACAGGCCCGATACGATGATGATGATGAGCGACAGGACGCCCGCGAAGTGCAACTCATCAATTGTCAGGTGAAAGCGGCGGAAGGAAAGGCCGGAGCGCAGCAGGACCAGCCCCATGAAGCGGGTTGCCGCGCCCATGCGCCATACCGCGTTGATCGTGCGTCGGCCTACCAACCTCAGTCCACCGGAGAGTGTCCCGAACATATCAGCGATGGATCCCCAGGTCTTCGCCGTAGCCCGGCGCGGCGTAATGGAATGGCACGGGCCCGTCTGCCTCCCCATGCACGAACTGGTGCACGAACGGTTCGGCTGATTCGACCACTTCCTTCGGTGTTCCCTGCGCGACGACACGGCCGCCCGACAGAAAATAGACATAGTCCACGATCTTCATGGACTCCTGTACATCGTGCGTGACGACGATTGACGTTGCACCGAGCGCGTCATTGAGCCGGCGGATCAGGTTGCCGATGATGCCGACCGAAATCGGGTCGAGGCCGGTGAACGGTTCGTCGTACATGATCAGCATGGGATCGAGGGCAATCGCACGCGCCAAGGCGACGCGGCGCGCCATGCCGCCGGATAGTTCCGCGGGTTTGAGCGCATGCGCACCACGCAATCCGACGGCATGAAGCTTCATCAGGACAAGGTCCCGGATCATCGATTCCGGGAGTTCCGTGTGCTCGCGAAGGGGAAACGCGACGTTGTCGAACACACTCAGGTCGGTGAACAGGGCGCCGAACTGGAACAACATGCCCATCTTGCGGCGCGTGGCATACAGTTGTGCGTGCGACATGGCATGAATCGGATGCGAGTCCACCCGCACTTCACCGCAATCCGGTTTCAACTGCCCGCCGATCAGGCGCAGGAGGGTTGTCTTGCCAGTACCGCTCCCGCCCATGATCGCGATGACTTTTCCCCTTGGGAAATTCATGTCCACCCCCTGCAGGATGGGACGTCGATCATAGGAAAAATCGACACGCGAGAATTCGACCAAATTGTCAGAGGTCACTTGAGAATCGATGTCTGAAACAGGTCATCATTGTAACGGAGAGCGGTATGCTGCGCAGAGGGCTTGCATGTTGCCGCGTTTGCGTGCAATTTTGAGCAACGTTCCCGACCCACACTTGAGCATGACAACAAATACCCCGCGCAGTTCAGTTGCGATCAGCTTTGGTAGCCTGACAAAATACTACGCAAATGTGCCGGTTTTGCGCGAACTTGTCCTGGAGATTCCTGCCGGGCGCACGTTCGGACTGGTCGGCATGAACGGGGCGGGCAAGACTACGATGCTGAAGTGCCTGCTAAACTTCTGCGAATTTAATGCTGGCGACATCCGTATCTTCGGTGTGTCGAACCGGGATACCCGTGCCCGCGCCCGGCTCGCGTTTCTGCCAGAACGTTTTGTCCCGCCTTACTACCTCACCGGCGAGGACTTCCTGCGATACATGATGAAGCTGTACGAGCACAGCTATACGCCAACCAGTGTCGCGCGCCTGCTTGCCGAGCTCGATCTTGCCGAGTCAGCATTGGCCAAGCCGGTGCGAGCGTTTTCCAAAGGCATGACGCAGAAACTGGGGCTTGCCGCCTGCCTGCTCTCGGGACGGGAATTGCTTATTCTCGACGAGCCGACCAGCGGGCTGGATCCCAAGGCGCGTGCGCTTCTGAAATCGCGGCTGCAAGCTGCGCGCACCGACGGTCGAACGGTATTCCTGACTTCGCACGCGCTCGCTGATGTCGATGAACTGTGTGACCAGATGGCGGTACTTCACCAGGGCGAATTGCGTTTTTCAGGCACGCCCGCGCAGTTGCGCTCGCGCTACGGTGCCGAAACACTGGAGCAGGCCTATCTGGCTTGCATCGAGTTGCCGAATTCGCATGTAAGTCTATGAACAGTCAGGGGCCTTCTGGCACAATGCAAAGATGACGACGTCCCCCGGCAACGTGGATGCGCAGACCGCAGCTAAACCCGAATTGCTGATCGTGGATGACGATCCTCTGATCACCGACGCGCTCGATTTCATTCTGGGTAAGGATTACAGCGTTCACGTAGCGGCATCCCGCACCCAGGTGAAAAGCCTTCTGCGCCAGCTAGACGTGGCTCCCGAGCTCGCGCTGATCGACCTCGGTCTGCCCCCCACTCCGCATCGTCCGGATGAGGGCTTTCGCTTGATTACCGATCTGCTTGCCCACTCGCCGGCAATCAAGATCCTGGTTCTGTCGGGACAGAACGACGAGGCCAACGCGCGTTACGCCCGGACCCTTGGCGCGATAGAGTTCATTTCCAAACCTTGCGAACCGGGCGCCCTCAAGGCCCTCCTCGCCAAGGCGCAAAATATCGCCGAAGTCGAGCACGGCGCCGCAGAAGTCGATAACGGAATCGTCGGCGGCGGGTTTGCCATCAGAAAACTGCATCAGCAAATAGTCCAGTATGCGGACGCCCCCTTTCCGGTTTTGATTGAAGGCGAATCCGGCAGCGGCAAGGAATTGGTCGCGCGATCCCTGCACCGGCAAAGCCGGCGGGCCGCCAAATCCTATCTCGCGCTCAATTGTGCCGCGATATCGCCCACTCTGGTCGAGCCAACGCTGTTCGGATACGTCAAAGGGGCCTTCACCGGCGCCAGTTCGTCGCGCGCTGGCTATTTCGAAGACGCCCACGATGGCACCTTGTTCCTGGACGAAATCGGCGAGTTACCGCTTGAACTGCAGGCCAAGCTATTGCGGGTACTGGAAAATGGCGAATACCAGCGAGTAGGCGAGACGGAGAGCCGGGTTTCCAGCGCGCGGGTGGTCGCCGCCACGAACCGCGATCTGCGTCAGGAAGTGCGCGCGGGACGTTTCCGCGCTGACCTCTATCACCGGCTCTCCGTGTTTTCGATCACGGTCCCACCGCTGCGGGAACTGAACGAAGACAAAATAAAACTGCTGGAGCACTACCGGGCCGTTTACGCACGGCAAAGCGGCGCCAGCCCGTTCCAGCTTGACCGCAAGTCGATGGACTTGTGGATGCAGTACGGCTTCCCGGGTAATGTCCGGGAACTGCGCAATATCGTGATCCGCCTGACCACCAAATATGCCGGGCAGACGGTGAACAGCGAACAACTGCTTGCCGAGTTCGACTGGGACGAACCGGCCGATGTACAGCCCGGTGTGGTGCAACTTTCCGATTTCAGGTCCGCGATGGACGCAGCTCGCAAGCACCTGAACGCACAGAAAGGCTTCAACCTCGACGAGGCGCTCAAGGAGCTCGAAAGAAGTTACGTCGAGGCGGCGTTGGAAATAACTCGCGGCAATCTAAGCCAGGCGGCGAAGCTGCTCGGCATCCATCGGACGACCCTGTACAGCCGCATGCAAAACTATGCTGGCCTAGCAGCCTGTCGGACTTAGCAATTTGACGCAAAGCAATATGCGTGTAGCACGCATTTAAAGGCGGTAAAGGCTTCCTGGAAAATTTTGAAAGC
>JAYVMZ010000078.1:0-3376 GCA_043758735.1 Betaproteobacteria bacterium | reverse complement strand
TTGCTTTCAAAATTTTCCAGGAAGCCTTTACCGCCTTTAAATGCGTGCTACACGCATATTGCTTTGCGTCAAATTGCTAAGTCCGACAGGCTGCTAGTTGGAGGAGATGAAAAATGGCTAACAAGAAAATTGGTTTCATCGGCGTTGGACTGATGGGCCACGGGATGGCGAAGAACCTGGTTGGGAAAGGCTTTCCGACCATCGTGCTCGGCCACAGGAATCGCGCGCCGGTCGAGGATCTGCTAAAGCTGGGAGCGAAGGAAGCGAAAGACGTCGCCGAAGTGGTCAAGGGCAGCGACATTGTCATCCTCTGCGTGACCGGTTCGCCGCAAGTCGAAGACCTGGTCTATCGCAAGGACGGGATCCTCGAGAGTGGTGTCTCCGGCCAGATCGTGGTGGACACTTCCACCAGCCAGCCGGGTTCGACGTTGAAGATATTCGCGGACCTCAAGGCGAAAGGGGTGCGCTTCGTCGATGCGCCGCTGGCGCGCACGCCAGTGGAGGCGGAGCAGGGCCGGTTGAACACCATGGTTGGCACGGATGACGCGACATCCCTGGAAATCGAGCCGGTGCTCAAGGCGTTCTGCGAGAACATCTTCCATGTTGGTGAAGTCGGCGCGGGTCACAAGATCGAGCTCATCAACAATTGCGCCGCGATCGGCCAGATGGCGATGGAATTCGGCGTCGCCGGCGCGATGGCGTCGGCCACGCTACAGACCCTGACCCAAGCCGTGAACCTGGGTTTCGGTGGCCCCGAGCATCTGGTTGCGTCGCTGGTGCCGGCGGTTGCGAAAATGAACAACACCACTTTTCCTCCAAGGTAGGGGCAGCGAAGATGGCCAATCCAATCCAGTTTCACTACGACTTCGCCTCGCCCTACGGTTACATGGCTGCGACGAAAATTTCCGCCCTCGCGGCGAAGCACGGCCGCAGCGTCGAATGGAAACCGATCCTGCTCGGCGTGGTATTCAAGGTGACTGGCGGGGTGCCGTTGCCCAGCGCGCCGCTCAAGGGTGACTACAGCCGCCGCGACATGGACCGTTCAGCGCGGCTGTTCAATGTGCCGTTCAAGTTACCTACCAAGTTTCCGATTGCCGCCCAGTCGCCGTCGCGCATCATCTATTCGCTTGAATCTGAAGGACCAGCCCGCCAGGAAGAAGTCACCTTGGCACTGTACCGCGCCTATATGGTCGACGACCGTGACATCTCCAGTCCGGAAATTGCGGCGGATGTCGCCGCATCCGTGGGCATGGACCGGCAGAAGGTGCTCGACCTGATCGCCGATCCGGCCATGAAGGAAAAGCTCAAAGTGGAAACCGAGGCTGCCATCCAGCGCGGCGTATTCGGTTCGCCTTACATCGTCGTCGACGGGGAGCCGTTCTGGGGTTTCGACCGCCTCGAACAGGTCGACCGCTGGCTGCAGTCCGGAGGCTGGTAAGGCAATGGCCGAATATCTGCTTTACGGGTTCGCGGAATCGAGCTGGAAAATCCTCGATGCTCATCTTGCAGGCAGGCAATTCATTGCCGCCGGGAGAATGACGATTGCGGATCTGCCCGCCTGCGGCTATCTCTTTTTCGTGGACGAACTCGGTGTCAACTGGAATCAGAATCCCATCGCCAAGCGTGCCTGAACCACGATGACTGCAATCCAGACCAAACTCAATCCCCGCTCGCCGGAATTCAAGGCCGGGCGGGAGGCAATGGGAGCCCTGGTAACCGACCTGCGCGAAAAAGTCGGCCTCATCGGCAAAGGCGGTGGCGAAGCCGCCCGCGAGAAGCATGTCGGCCGCGGCAAGTTGCTGCCGCGCGAGCGGGTGCGGCGGTTGCTCGATGTCGGTTCTCCTTTCCTGGAACTATCGCAGCTCGCGGCCTGGAACATGTACGACAACCAGGTGCCCTCGGCCGGCATCGTGACCGGCGTGGGCCGGGTGTCCGGGCGCGAATGCGTCGTGGTTGCCAACGACGCGACGGTCAAGGGCGGGACCTACTTCCCGATGACTGTAAAGAAGCACTTGCGCGCGCAGGAGATTGCGCAGCAGAACCATTTACCCTGCATCTATCTGGTCGATTCTGGCGGGGCAAACCTGTCGACCTGGGACGAAGTATTTCCGGATCGCGACCACTTCGGCCGCATTTTCTACAACCAGGCCAACATGTCGGCGCTCGGTATTCCGCAGATTGCCTGCGTGATGGGGTCGTGCACGGCCGGCGGCGCTTATGTGCCGGCCATGGCCGACGAGTCGATCATCGTCCGCAACCAGGGCACGATATTCCTCGCCGGCCCGCCGCTGGTGAAGGCGGCCACCGGCGAGGTCGTCAGCGCCGAAGAGCTAGGCGGCGCCGACGTGCATGCACGCGTATCGGGCGTGGCGGATCACTATGCCAACGATGATCCCCATGCGCTGGAACTCACGCGGCGCATCATTTCCCATTTGAACCGTAAAAAGGAGATTGGCGTCGAATTGCGCGAACCGCGCGAACCGTTGTACGACGCGACCGAACTGCACGGCGTCGTTCCCGCTGACACTCGCAAATCCTTCGACGTTCGCGAAGTCATCGCGCGAGTCGTAGACGGCAGCGAACTCGACGAATTCAAGCCGCTCTACGGCGCGACCGTGGTCTGCGGTTTCGCGCATATACATGGCTACCCGGTCGGCATAGTCGCCAACAACGGCATTCTGTATTCCGAGTCTGCACTGAAAGGCGCGCATTTCATCGAACTGTGCGCGCAACGCGGCATCCCGCTGGTATTCCTGCAGAACATAACCGGCTTCATGGTCGGGAAAAAGTACGAAGCGGGTGGCATCGCCAAGGACGGCGCCAAGCTGGTCACCGCGGTGTCGTGTGCGCGCGTGCCGAAATTTACGGTCATCATCGGCGGCAGCTTCGGCGCGGGTAACTACGGCATGTGCGGCCGAGCTTTCTCGCCGCGCTTCCTGTGGATGTGGCCGAACGCGCGCATCTCGGTGATGGGCGGAGAGCAGGCCGCGAGCGTACTTGCGCAGGTCAAGCGCGACGGGTTCGAGAAAGCCGGCAAGACCTGGAGTCGTGAAGACGAAGAGGCTTTCAAGGCGCCGATCCGCGCGCAGTACGAACTCCAGGGCCATCCTTACTACGCCAGCGCCCGATTGTGGGACGATGGCGTGATCGATCCAGCGGAAACCCGAATGGTGCTGGGACTGGGTATCTCGGCCGCGCTGAACGCGCCGGTGGAAAAAACGCAGTTCGGCGTGTTCAGGATGTAAAAGCGGCGTGCTTGCGCTGTAGCCTTCTGGCAATTTAGAGTCGCCTTTGGGGATCCGTAAACCCCCCGCCTTCAGGCGGCAGATTTGCATTTCGTTATGCACCTTCGGCACGTAAGTATTGTTGCTGGTTT
>JAYVMZ010000077.1:0-4336 GCA_043758735.1 Betaproteobacteria bacterium | reverse complement strand
TTTTTTTGGCTGGCGAATTGATTGCGGGAACGCCGCGGTAAAATTGGCGGTCAACCATTGCCCGCCTGCCGACGCCGAAATCATGCTGACCTCCACTCCGAAAACTATTTTCCTGAAGAACTACACGCCGCCGGCCTTCCTTGTATCCAGCGTCGACCTCGACGTGGACCTGCGCGACGACCACGCGCTGGTGAAGGCAAAACTGTCGATTGCGCGCAATCCGAATTCCACGAACCGCAATTCGCCGCTCGAACTCGACGGCGATGAACTCGAACTGGTTTCAGTGGCGCTCGACGGCAAAACGCTTGCTGACGGGCAATTTACGGCGTCCAGCGAGCATCTCGAAATTGCCGACGTGCCCGACCGCTTCATTTTGGAAACTGCGGTGCGCATCCGGCCAAAGCAGAACACCAAGCTGATGGGGCTCTACGCATCCAAGGACGGTTACTTCACGCAATGCGAGGCCGAGGGCTTTCGCCGCATCACTTATTTTCCCGATCGGCCGGACGTGATGTCGCGGTATACCAATACGATCCATGCCGACAAGGCGGGGTTCCCGTTCCTGCTTTCCAACGGCAACCAGGTCGCCGCCGGCGACGAGGCGGCCGGCCGGCACTGGGCGAAATGGGAAGACCCGTTTCCGAAACCCGCCTACCTGTTCGCCATGGTCGCGGCGAAGCTCGACCGGCTGGAGAACGATTTCGTCACGCGTTCCGCACGGAAAGTAAAACTGGCTGTGTTCGTCGAACCCGGCAAGCTCGACCAGTGCGGCTTCGCGATGGACGCGCTGAAGCGCGCGATGAAATGGGACGAAGAAGTGTTCGGCCTCGAGCTCGACCTCGACCAGTACATGATCGTGGCGGTCGGCGATTTCAACATGGGGGCGTTGGAGAACAAGGGACTGAACATCTTCAACACCAAGTACGTGCTCGCCCGCGCGGACACCGCGACCGATGGCGATTTCATGTTCCTCGACCGCGTAGTGGCGCACGAATACTTTCACAACTGGACCGGAAACCGTGTGACCTGCCGCGACTGGTTCCAGCTTTCGCTGAAGGAAGGCCTCACCGTATTCCGCGACCAGGAGTACGGCGCCGACACCTATTCGCGCCCGGTGCAGCGCATCCAGGAAGTCCGCGGCCTGCGCGGCGGCCAGTTCCCGGAAGACGCGGGGCCGATGGCGCATCCGGTACGCCCGGCTTCGTACATGGAGATCAGCAACTTCTACACCGCGACGGTCTACGAAAAAGGCGCCGAGGTCGTGCGCATGATCCATACGCTGATCGGCGCGCAGAATTTCCGCAAGGGCATGGACCTGTATTTCCAGCGCCACGACGGCCAGGCAGTGCGCACCGAGGAATTCGCGCAGGCCATGCAGGATGCCTCGGGCGTCGACCTGACGCAGTTCAAGCGCTGGTACGAACAGGCCGGCACGCCCGTGCTCGACGCACGCGGCAGCTACGACGGCGCGGCGCAGCGCTACACGCTCACGGTCGCGCAATCGTGCCCGCCGACGCCCGGGCAGGAAACCAAGCTGCCGTTCCATATTCCGTTCGCCGTCGGCCTGGTCGCCTCGGATGGAAGCGACATCCCGCTGCAACTCGCGGGCGAAGCAAAGGCCGGCGCCGGCACCCGCGTTTTGTCGCTGACCAAATCGCAGGAACAATTCGAATTCGGGAATGTACCGCAGCTCCCGGTGCCGTCCCTGCTTCGCGGTTTCTCCGCCCCGGTCAACCTGCGCTTCGACTACTCGGATGCCGACCTGACTCACCTGATGGCATTCGACGCCGACTCGTTCAACCGCTGGGAAGCCGGGCAGCGGCTCGCGCTCAATCTGCTGTTGCGCGGCATCGGAGAATTCCGCGCGAAGCACGCGCCGAAGTTTCCCGACGCATTCTTCAAGGCATTCGCGCGCGTGCTGGCCGATGCACCGAAAGATTCTGCGTTTGCGGCCGAAGCGTTGGGATTGCCCTCGGAAGGCTACATCGCCGAGCAGATGGATGAGATCGATCCCGACGCGATTCATTCGGTGCGTCGTTCGCTGAGAAAACATATTGCGACCGCGCTGAAGAAGGAATTGCTGGACACCTACAGGACTTCCACCGCCCCACAGCCTTACAGTCCCGATGCGAGATCGGCGGGCCTGCGTGCTCTGCGCAATCTCTGTCTGGGCTACCTGATGGAGATCGACGACGATCAGATACGCGCACTATGCATCGCGCAGTTCGACTCCGCCGACAACATGACGGACTCGATGGCCGCCTTGTCCGCGCTGGTGAACGCAGAAGGCAACGGACGCGAAAAGGCATTGCAGAAGTTCTTCGACAAGTGGAAGGACGAGCCGCTGGTGCTGGACAAGTGGTTCGCCGTGCAGGCCACTTCACGCCTGCCGGACACATTGTCCGTCGTGAAACGCTTGATGCAGCATCCCGCGTTCACGCTGACGAACCCCAACCGGGTGCGCTCCGTGGTCAGCAGCTTCTGCCACGCCAACCAGGTTCACTTCCATGCCGCCGACGGTTCCGGTTATGCCTTCGGCGCGGAGCAGATCATCGCCATCGATCCCCTCAATCCTCAAGTCGCCGCGCGCCTCGCACGCAGCTTCGATCGCTGGCGAAAATTCGATGCCGGCCACCGCGCGCATGCACAAATCGCGCTCGAGCGCATCCGGGCTACGGCGGCTCTGTCGAAAGACACCTTCGAAGTTGTCACCCGGGCTCTTGCTTAGGATCTTCCTCCGCGTAACGCAGATACCGTTGCGAAGCCGCGGGCACTTTCGACTTCTCGCGGTTGCGCCTCTGAAAAAAGGCCATGCGCATACCGACATCCTTGCGTCTTGCACTCGTCGGGCGGGAATCCAGCGCGATAGTAAGTGCCAGTATCTGGCCGGGAAACGGTCCAGCGATCAAGACGTAGCGCGTTTCAAATAAAAAGGGCGGCCTGCAGGCCGCCCTTTTTTCTGGCTTTCGCGAACTAGTGGGACGAGGTAGCCGGGTTGTACCCCTTATCCTTCATGTACAAGACCAGCACATGATCCATGCTGGACGTGTGGTTCGTAAACCATTCCGCCACGGCGCGCGCCAGCACCTGTCCGAAGCGCGTCTCGCCGGCTGCAACCCGGCGCCGCACTTCATGCGCAGTTTCGAGCACACCGTCGTGTTCCTTGACGTGGCAGGTCAGCGGCGGATAGGTCATTTGCTCCATCCAGCGCTGCTCTTGCGCAAAATGCTCTTCACTGTGACGGATGAACTCGTCCAGCGCTACCAGCATGCTTTCTTCCGGCGCGTCCGCGACGCGGTTCAGCAATTCGATGAACTCGCGGTGGGTCTCATCCATGATGCCCTGGTCGATTACCAGGTTCTGGTTCCATTCCATTACAGGCACGGTTCAATCCTCGCAGGCGGTTTCTGCCAAGTTTACCCTGCATTCAGCCCATCACGTCCGGACCGATCGATGCCCGGACGGATCGCGCTGGCGCTATTCGAGTTCGACCGCGGGACCGTGGTGCTCACCGAAGCCGGGACGAAGCGCATGGCCTCGCTGCATCTGGTGGAAGGCCAGGCCGCGATCGATGCCCCGCACGTCGCGGGAATGGAAGTCCTCGATCCTGGACGAATGGACCGCGCGCTGTCGAACCTGCTCAAGAAAAGCTGGCCTCGTTCTATCGACGAGCTCGAATGACGCAATTGGCACATTCCAAAGGAGCCGGCCAAATGGCCGGCTCCCATGAAAAAGCGATTGAGCGTCAAATGCGCTTGCAGACTCCGTCAACCACTCGCTTTGGTCCAGCGGGATCCTTGACGTCGATCTCAAACGTAAAGGAACTCGCACCCTTGCGGTTAATGACAATATTCACGCCGTCGTTCTCCCAAACCCAGGTGTCGCCATTCCAGCCGGCAGAGCTGGCTGCGTTGCGCTCGCCCGAATTGTCGATGCCATTGCGAACCCAGCGCTTCGTCGCGGGATCGTAAGACATCAGAAAAATCCCGTCCCATGGATTGGGATGATCGGCACTTTTGATTTCGACGTAGCGTTCCAGATAAGTATTGCCGTCGAAATCGGCGCTTTTCTCCACCGTAGCCTTGAACGTTTTCCCGGATCCGGTCTCCTTCGCTTCGCAATTGAACTGTCCCAGACTGCCCTGGTACACGGCCAGTTCTTTCATCGGCTCAGCAAATGCGCTTGAAATCGAAGATGCCAGCATCAGAACTCCGGAAATGCCGATTGCCTGAAAAAATGGCTCGTCGGGATAATTCGTGGGTAGATTCTGGCTTACTTTCGCATTCTTCGCTGGTTGAGAAAGCGGTATAGCTTTCGGCAAGTCGCGTCGAAGGCG
>JAYVMZ010000076.1:0-16356 GCA_043758735.1 Betaproteobacteria bacterium | reverse complement strand
TGGCACTCCGGCCACGGCCAGTTGCGAGAACGCGGCGCTTCGGTTGCCGCTGTTGTTCGACCCGGGCGAGCGCTGGAACTACGGCATCAACATTGAGTGGGTGGGCAAGGCGATAGAGGGGGCGAGCGGCGTAAGCCTTGGCGAGTATTTGCGCAAGAACCTGTTCGACCCACTGGGCATGAACAGCACCGGATTCAGGATTACGCCGGCAATGCGCAGACGCATGTCGCGCATGCACGAGCGCGATGCCGCGGGCGTGTTGACCGCCGGCGATTTCGAAGTGCCGCAGGAACCGGAATTCGAGATGGGCGGCGGCGGCCTGTACTCGACCGCGCCGGACTACCTTGCCTTCATACGCATGATCCTGAATCGCGGCGCCGGCAACGGCAACCGCGTTCTGAAGCCGGAGACCGTCGAACTCCTGTCGCGCAACCACATCGGCGACTTGTGCGTTGAGCGCATGGTCACGACCAATCCCTCGCGCTCGAACGATGCGGAATTCTTTCCCGGCGTTTCGAAGGGGTGGGGCCTGGGATTCATGGTCAACCACGAGAGGGCGCCGACCGGACGATCGTCAGGTTCACTGGCCTGGGCTGGCCTGTCGAACTGTTATTTCTGGATCGATCCGGCGCGCGACGTCGGTGGTGTTTTTCTGACGCAGATCCTGCCGTTCGCGGATGTGAAAGCGCTGCCGCTGTTCCTCGATTTCGAAACCGCCGTCTACCGGTCCGTGTCCTGAGCGCATGGCCGGCGCCTCCGCCGAAGACGTCCTGAAACTGCGCGGCATCGAGGTCCGTATCCAGCTTTTCGCTCCGACTTGTAGAAGTCAGGACGCGACCGGACAGATCGTGTCGTAGCATGCACAAAGTGACCGGAAGCCTTTCGCAAGCGTGACCGGCAACATTGTCCGGAGTCCGGTTATTCCCGATGCCGTCGAGTCACACCTCGACGAGGAAACAGCCCCGACCCGACGCCTTCACTTTGTAAAGAGCCGCATCGGCGCGCTGCAGCAGCGCCGCGCCATCGGTCTCGCCCGGGCGCCGCACTGCGATCCCCATGCTGGTGGACACCGCGCGCTGTTCAATGAAAATCCGGAACGGCGCTTCCATGCTGGCGACAATTTTGGCCGCAACCAGGCCCGCATCGCCGGTGTGTTTGAGCGATTCGAGGATGATGACGAACTCGTCGCCGGCCAGACGGGCAACCGTATCGGTCGAGCGGACGCAGTGAGAAACACGTTTGGCAAACTCCTGCAAGACAAGGTCACCGCCCTGGTGGCCGAGGGTATCGTTGATCGCCTTGAAGCGGTCCAGGTCGAGGAAGATCAACGCCAGCGCTTCGCCGCTTCGCTCGCTGCGCGCAATTGCCTCCGCCAGCTTGTCGTTGAAGCGGCTCCGGTTCGCTAGGCCCGTGAGGCTGTCGAATTGCGCGATCTGCCGAAGCTTGGCTTCGATTTCTTGCTGCATCGAAATGTCGTTGATGAAACCATAGACGCCAATCACCTCATTTTGCGAGTTCATGTCGGGAATGTAGGTTCCGCGAATGAAGCGACCCAACGCGGGCGAAGCGAATTCGAAGCTTGCGGGCGTTCCCGCGAGCGCTTTCTCGAGATGCGGCCGAAACAACTCGTACATCGGCGCGTCGTACACCTCGTCGAGTCTCCGGCCCGTGATATCGGCCAGCGGCCGGCCCAGCCATCGGGCGTAGGTGGAATTGTTGAAACGGAATCGGTGCTCGCAGTCGATATAAGAGATGAGCGCGGGAACGTTGTCGGTGATCATCTGCAGTCGGGCTTCGCTGGCAGCAAGCTGTTTCTCGGCCGCCTTCCGATCCGTGATGTCGAACGACATCGCGTAGAAGCCCCGCACGTTGCCGTCAATCCCGATGTCGGGGACATAGATCGAGTGATAGATGAACTCGCGGCCTTTTGACTGTACCGGGTTCTCGAAGCTGGCATGTTCGCCCTGTAAGGCGCGCGCCACCTTATCAGCGATATCGGCGTAACCCGCTTCACCGCGTATCTCGCGCATAGAGCGGCCGATCATTGTCGCGGTGTCCACGCCAAATACCTGACTGACCTTTGCATTCGCGAACCGATACTTTCCCTCATGGTCGATGTAGGCCACCATCGCGGGGAGGCTGTCGGTGATCAGCCGCAGCCGCTGTTCACTTTCGCGCAATGCCTCTTCGGCGATCTTCTGGGCGCTGAGGTCCTTGCCGATGTTGAGGAAGCCGGAAAGCTGTCCGCTGGCATCGGTGAGCGGCGTAATCGACAGCCTCACCGGAAAGCGGCTGCCGTCCTTGCGGGCGTAGGTCCAGTCGTTTTCGTCAGTGAATCCGCGGCGTGCTTTTGCGACGAAGACCTCAAAGCCCGGCTCGACGGCGTATCCCAGTTCCGGCGACAACGCGTGCGCCCGTGCCGCGACTTCGGCCGGATCGTGAAGGATTGCCGGGGTTGCCCCGACGAGTTCCCCGGTCGCGTAGCCAAGCATGCTCGCCGCGCCCGCGTTGATCGTGCGGATCACGCCCAGGGGATCGGTGGAGATCATCGCGAAGTCGGCACTGTTGAGCATCGCCTGCTGCCAGGCGCTGGTCTTCGACACGGCGATGCGCTGTTCGTGAATGCGCTGCAATGTGCGCGCGCTCCACCATACCAGCGTCGCGAAGATCGCCACGTTGCTGGCGGCGAAGATTGCCAGCCCGAAGGCGGTGGAGTAGTACCCGGCATGCTCGCCTTGCCAGCGCAACCATCCGACGAACGGAGGAACCAGGATGGCGGCAGGGAGCAGGCGGCGAAGGATCAGGCCGCCTGCGCTGTCACTCGTGATCTGGCGAACGAAAGACGATCCGGGCCGTGCGCAGACCAGCGCGATGCTGCACACCACGAACATGATCGCGGTGTGCAAGGCCATCGAAGTCATGGCCGCGATCTTGTAGAGCGAATCGACGCCATAGAGATAGCCCAGGATCGCGAGAAACGAATTCGCCGCGATGGCGAACGCGAGCCAGTTGCTGGGGCGCTTGCCGCCGCGCGCGTCGATGTCGATCAACAGCAGGGCGGCTCCCAGTAGCGTCAAGTTCACGGCCGTCATCGGCGCCATGCGGCCCGGGGCAGCGGTGGCTGGCGAGGGCAGAGGGTCGTCGAACAGCATCTGGTCGATGCCCAGGTTCCATCCGAATGCGTATTCGCCCAGGGTAAGTAGTCCCAGGCCAAGGACCACGACGGCCATGGTCGGCGCAACCCAGTCGATCGGCCGCAATGTCGCAACGTCGGCCCGCGGTCGAGACAACCATAGGCAGACTCCGCTCAGGACGAAGGCCACCGCGGCGTTGGCCTTCATCGTTCCCAGGTTCGGCAAGAGGCTCGACAGCGATGGGAGGTCGAACGCCCAATCCAATAGGACCAGGAACCCGGCAGCCGAAACGCCAAGCCCGATGAGGCCGGAGAACCGCGCTATTCGCGGGTCCAATCCGATGTCAGGAGCGCTTGCCATGGTTCATGACCACAAATCGAGAAATAGGATTGCACACGAGGCGCCTTGAAAGCTGAGAATTCGATTTCCTGCCTTGGTTGGAACGAAACTCCTGACCAGATCGGGAACTGTGTGGGAGATCAGATCGCGACTGCTACGTCTTGCTTTGAACTTTCACCTGCCCTGTCCCAGCGCTTCCGGATTGAGCACGCGCGTCGGGTTGCCATCGAGGAAGGCCAGCACGTTTTCGATCGACTCGCGGTAGAACTGCGCATAGACCTCGCGCACGCCGTAGCCCAGGTGCGGCGTCAGCATGGTGTTCGGCATACTGCGCAGGGGATGATTTTCCGGCAAAGGTTCTTCCGAAAATACATCCAGGCCCGCGATCAGCTTCCCGGTCTTCAGTCTCTCCACCAGCGCGGTTTCGTCGATCAATGGCCCGCGCGAAGTATTCACGAGGATCGCGCCGGGTTTCATTCTGGCGAAATCCGGCGCGCCGAGGATGCCGCGTGTGCGCTCCGACAGCACCAGGTGCAGCGAGATCGCGTCGGATTGCATGAGCAGGGTGGTCTTGTCCACCAGACGCGCGCCCGCCGCCTTGGCTTTTTCCTCGGTGAGGTTTGCGCTCCAGGCGACCACCTGCATGCCGAGCGCCTCGCCGTAGCGCGCCATCCTCGCGCCGATCTTGCCCAGCCCCATGATGCCGAGTGTCTTGCCGTCGAGCACATCGCCGGCCGGCACGCCGCCCTGGAATCCGCCTTTGCGTATCGCGGCATCGCCGCGGTTCATGAAACGCGCGGCGCAAAGCAGGAGGCCCAGCGCGATCTCGGCGGTCGCCGCGCCGGCTTTCTCACCGCCGGTATGGCACACGGGAACGCCGCGAGCATTCAGCGCTTCGAAATCCATGGTCCAGGTTCGACCACCGGTCAGCGCGATCATGCGCAGCTTGGGCAGGCGATCGATCAGCTCCCTGGAGAACTTCGTGCGCTCACGCGTGGCGATGATGATGTCGAACCCGTCCAGCGCCTTGGCCGGTTTGTCCGTTCCGGCAAACGGCTCTTCGAAAAAAACGAGGTCGGCCCGCTGCGGCAGTTTCGTCCAGTCCGCGCTGTGCCGGGCGACGCTTTGCCAGTCGTCCAGCACGGCAATGCGTATTCTTTTGTCGTGCATGGTCGTCAGCCTTCGGGAAAATCGGCGCCGACGGTCACGGATTCCCATTGCCGCAGGCCTTCGGAGAATTTGTCGAGTTTGTCGCGCACGCGCTTCAGGCCCTCCTTGCCGAGCACAAGATTCATCGGTGGCGCCGCGGATTCCGCCACGCGGATGATCGCCTGCGCTGCGCGCGCCGGATCGCCGGCCTGCTTGCCGCTGTAGCCGCTGATTTGCGCGTGGCGCGCGCCCGAAGTGCTGGCGTAAGCTTCGATCGGATTGCGCACCTGTTTCAGGGAGCGGCCCGCCCAGTCGGTCCGGAAGGGACCCGGTTCGACCACGGTAACGCGGATGCCCAGAGGTTCGACTTCCTTCGCCAGTGCTTCCGACAGACCTTCGACCGCGAACTTGCTGGCGTTGTAGTATCCCGCGCCCGGATTGCCGATCAGGCCGCCGACCGAGGAGATGTTGATGATGTGTCCGCTGCCGCGCCCGCGCATACCGGGGAGCACGTGGCGGATCAGCGCCGCGAGGCCGAAGAAATTGGTCTCGAACATGTCGCGAAATTTCTGATCTTCGCCTTCCTCAACGGCGGCCAGATAACCATACCCTGCGTTGTTGACCAGCACGTCGATGCAGCCAAAGGCCTTCGCAGCGGCGGCAACGGCAAGCTTGATCTGGGCGTGGCTGGCGACGTCGAGTTGCAAGGCAATCGAGGTTTGTGGATACCCCGCGACGATGTCCTGGACCTGCGCGGGATTGCGCGCCGTCACCACGGCACGGTGCCCGTGCTGCAGCACGGCCCCGGCCAGCGCCCGGCCCAGGCCGGTCGAACAGCCGGTGATGAACCAGACGGGGGAAGGTTCGAGATTTGCGGGCATGGGATCTCCTTTAGGCCGTGAATATCGTGAATGTCGTGACTATTCTCTGGGCCTTGAAGCATAGCAGCGAACGCAAAAAACTTTTCCCTTCGCGCCGGGCCGGCAGTTTTCTCGGGTTTTACGCTTTCACGGCATTCACGGCCTTTACGGCCTCTTCAGGCCCGCCACGATCTTCATCACCGCAACAGGATCGACCGGCTTGACCAGGTGACCGTCGAATCCGGCCTGACGCGAATACAGATCGAGTACCTGGATCTCATGCGCGGAGAAATCGCGCGGTCCTCGAGTTTGCGTAGAAAGTGTGCCGAGCTCTATGCTTCGCCACTCTTTACCGCCTGCGTTTCGCGGCGTACATTCTCCCCTCCAATTCCGGCCACCTTCATGTTGCGCCCAACTTCGTATCCTTACCTGATGGCGTTCGGCTTTTTCCTTGCGGCAAGCGCGTTCGCCGGGGACGCCGTGTATACCACCGCCCAATCGGCACGCGGGGAAGAGACCTACCAGCAGCATTGCGCAGCGTGCCACGGTGCGCGTCTGCAGGGTGTACCCGCGGCGCCGCTGACCGGTGAAGCTTTTCGCGGACGCTGGGAAGACGGCAAGCACACGCTCGACGATTTGTACTACATTATCCGCAGCCTGATGCCCAACAACGCGCCGGGTTCCCTCAGCAAGGCACAGTACGCCGATATCGCCGCGTACATTCTCAGGATCAACAACTATCCGGCAGGTGAGACGGAACTCGAACCGAATGCAGCGGCAATGAAAGCGGTGACGTTGGCGCCTCATTGAAATTCAGTGATTGGTGATTGGTAATTAGTGAATAGAAAAAAATTAAAACGGAGGAAACATGGACAAGGCAAAGATCTGGGTTGCGGTCGCGGCGGCGGCGCTGGCGTGCCCTGGCCACGCGGCGGGTCCAACGCAGGAAGAACTCAATCATGCGGACAGCAGCACGGAATGGCTGCTGCCGAATCATGATTACGCGGGCGTTCGTTATGTAAATCTGGACCAGATCACGCCGGAGAACGCCGCGTCATTGCGGCCGGTTTGCGCATTTCAAGGTGCCGACCTGAACCGCGCCCTGAACAATCCGATCGTTTATGCTGGCGTGATGTACGTCACCACGCTGTACTCGACCTTCGCGCTGGATCCCGCGACCTGCAAGGTCAAGTGGAAGCACGAGTGGAAGCCCAAGGGCAAGGAAGCCAACGGCTCGGTCAAGAATCGCGGCGTGGCCATCAAGGACGGCAGGCTGGTGCGCGGCGCGCAGGATGGCTGGATGTTCGCGCTGGACGCGAAGACCGGCCGGCAGTTGTGGGAGGTGAAAGCCGCCAACGCGGAGAAATACGAAGCACTATCCATCAGTCCGTTGCTGTTCGAAGACCTGGTGATCATCGGTCCGTCGGGTTCGGAGTTTGGCGTCAAGGGCTGGATCGGCGCATTCAAACTCGAGGATGGTTCGCCGGTCTGGCGCTTCAACACGATTCCCGACGATGGCGAGCCCGGTGCTGAAACCTGGGGCGAAGCCGACTCGCGGTTGAAAGGTGGCGGCGGCATCTGGACCACACCGGCGCTCGATGTCGCGAACGGACACCTGTATGTGGCGGTCGGCAACCCCGCGCCGGACATGCTCGGCACTGCGCGGCCGGGCACCAACCTTTATACCAACGCGATCGTCGTGCTGGATGTGCGCACGGGTGCGCTGCTGTGGCACAAGCAGGCTGTGCCCCATGACACGCACGACTGGGACATGCCCGTCACGGCGCCGTTGTTCACGGCGTCAATCGGCGGCCAGCAGCACGAGGTCGTGACGATGGCGGCGAAGGATGGTCTGATGCGCCTGGTCGACCGCAAGACCCGCGAGGAGTTTTATTCCGTCGCAGTTGCTACGCGCAAAAATACGGATCTCGAACCGACAGAGGAGGGTGTCTATACCTGTCCCGGTCTGGTCGGCGGCGTGGAATGGAGCATACCGGCATACAGCCCGAAGCTCGACATGATGGTCGTGCCGGCGGTGGACTGGTGCGGCGTGTTCAAGAGGGAAGATGAAGCGCGCTTCGTCGCCGGCCAGCAGTACCTGGGCGGTTCCTTCACCTGGGATCCGGTGGAAAAATCCAGCGGCTGGCTGACCGCCGTCAAAGCTTCTACCGGCGAGGAACTGTGGCGTTATCACTCGAGCCGGCCGATGCTCGCCTCCGTCACCGCAACTTCCGGCGACATGCTGTTCACCGGCGAGCTGACCGGCGACTTCCTCGCCATGGATGCGCGCAACGGCAACGTCGTCTATCGTTATAACGGCGGCGGCGCGATTGTCGGCGGCGTGATCAGTTATGCGGTTGAAGGCAAGCAGTATGTCGCCGTCGTTTCCGGCATGGCGGCAGGATTCTGGTTGGGCACGCCCGGATCGATGACCGTGACGGTGTTCGCGCTCCCGTGAAAATCAAGAACAAGAAGAAATCGTAGCGGCCCGGCGCGAGTGCTTTGATCGCCACCTGGGTCACCCGGCCGGGAAACAAATCGGTGCGGATGCCCAGGTCGGGCACCCATGAAACCCTGCACGTAATCGAGTGAGCGGTATTTGATTCGGCCTTTCCTCTCTAACCTTTCCTTTCTCCTCTCATCGGCGGCCGGTCGTCGCGGAATGCGTGCCAGTCCGCCTCGACCCGCTTCGCAAAATTTTCCGCCAGTTCGACCAGCGCGGGGCGCCAGGTATCGACGGCGTGTCCGAACGCGGTCAATTCGCCGGCTTGCGCCGCGCCCTGCCAACCGCTGCCGCGCAACTGTCCCCAGGCCGTGATCTTTCCCATTGCCGCGACGACCAGTTGCAGCTTCGCCTGATTGTCTTTTGCCTCCGCCAGATCCAGCCGGTCCCCGGCCGGTTGCAGGCCGCGCAGGACGAAAGGCTTGCCGTTCATTTCCACGCTGTGCAGGAACGCCTGCGACACCGACTGCATGCGGCGCTGGATCGATACCACGCGATCCGCCTCGCTTTTCCAGTTCGGCTGCCGGGCAGTGACGTAAGGCACCAGAACCGACGGCCGCGCTTCCTTGAGATCGAGCAGATAGTTGCCGTCGGGTGAGCCCTTGCCTTCGACCAGCAGTACATAGCGTTCAATGCCGAGGCTGCCTGTTCCGGAGATGCGCCGCGCCACATCGATCAGCCTGAAGAATGTGGGGTTCGCCTGATGCGACGCAAACGCCCTCATGAATTGCGCCAGCCGTGCCCACGGCGCTGCGCCGGCGGGCAGCGCTTTCTTTCCCTCCGTGCGTAGCCTGCGCTTGCCGCCCAGGCTTTCGGTGCGGCTGTCGAGTAACTCGGTCGGCGTGCGTTGTCCTGCGGCATCCACCAGATTGCCGATCAGGCCCACGGCGGTCTCGCGGCCGATACTGCGATCCTTGCCGCCCTGCAACGCCTTCGCGTAGGCCGTCACGAAGCCTTCGCACAGCGCGCGGGCGCCGGCTCCATCCAGTTGCATTTTCTTCGCCGCGATCAGGATGCTGCACATCAGCCTGACCGGATCGCAGTAACAGCGCGCAGCCATCGCTTCGTCGAAATCGTTTACGTCGAAATGCACGCACCGGTCGTCGCCTTGGTAACAGCCGAAGTTTTGCAGATGCAGGTCGCCGCACGTCCAGGCGAGCGGCACCGCGCTGGTCCAGAACGATCGCGGCGCCTCCGACCAGAACAGATGGCAGGTGCCGCGGAAAAAAGAAGGCGTCCCTGCGCAGCGCCTTGTATTTCAGTGCAAGGCGCTCCGGGTCCCGCCCTTGGTTGAATCGTGCGATCGCGGCAACGACAGGGCCTTTGACGGAGCGGGCGTTGTTGGAAGGCATGCGGGGGTGACGAGGAAAGATAAACCGTCAAAGAGGAAAAGAAAGGCTTTCTTATTGATCTTTCCCTAATTCACGTCGGTGATGCCGCTTGCGGCGCGTGGTGAGATTTACGGTTAAAGTGGGTTAAATAGTGGCGATAGCCTCGATGGCGACGAGCACGCCGGGAATGTCGGCGCCGAATTTGGCCATCGCGCGGGCGGGCTTGGGTCCGGGAAAGAATTCCGCGTAAGCCTCGTTCATTTCCTGGTACAAGTCGGTGCGCACCAGCAGCACGGTCACCTTTACGACGCGGTCGAGCGAACTGCCGGCGGCTTCCAGGATTGTCCTGATGTTGCGCAAACATTGCCGGGTCTGCTCGTGCATGGTCGTGCCGACGATTTCTGTGGGACGGCCGCCGGGCTTCACCGGGATCTGGCCCGATACGAAAACGAAGCCATTCGCCACGACGGCGTGCGAATAAGGCGAATGCGGGGCGGCGTAGCCAGGGATGTCGGTGATGTGGCGTGTCGTCATGATCGTTTCTCTATCCTGAATTGAATCGAAGCCAGCGATGCATCATACCGCCTGGACAGTGAACGGCCTTTTAGCGCTTTATTCGCACCGCCGGAAATTGCGACTGCAATTGCTGAAGCTGCGCTTCCAGCACGTGAATTCGTTCCACCAGGTTCAGCGCGACCGACAATGCATTGGCGTCCAGGTCAAAATCCTGGCGCAGCCGGCTCACGGTCCGCACCGCAACGACGCGTTCCGCATTAAAGGTCCACCGTTCGGATCGGACATTGACAGGCACGAGCGCGCCATAGTCGACCAGCTCGCGCAGCAGCTCGGGCGCTAACCCGGATAATTCCGCGAGCTCTTCGAATGACACCTCGGCATGCTCGTGCAGCCACTGTGCATCGGCGGGTTCGATTTTCATTTCCCGTCTCCAGTCGGAAAGGAAGCGCGCGGATTGAAAGTGGACGCCTGCGCCAATTCTTTGAACAACGCCTTCTCGCGGTCGGTGGGCGCGGGCGGGACGACGATTTGCACGATCGCGAACAGGTCGCCTTCGCCTTCACGCCGCTTCGGCAGCCCGCGCTTGCCTAGCCGCAATTTCTGCCCTGTGTTCGTTCCCGCGGGTACTTTCAGCCGCACCGAGCCGCCCAGTGTTGGCACTTCCACGCTGGCGCCGAGCGCCGCCTCCCAGGGTGCCAGCGGCAGGTCCAGGTAGAGATCGTGGCCGGTCACTCGATACAGCGGATGCGGCTGCATTGCGATGGTCAGGTAAAGGTTGCCGTTTGGGCCGCCGTTGACGCCTTTGCCGCCTTTGCCCGGCAGGCGTAGCCGTTCGCCGTCCGTCACGCCCTTGGGTATGCGCGCCTTGAACACCAGCGGCACGCGGTGCATGCGGCCGTGTTCGTCGTACTCCGGCACGCTGAGGTTCAGGTCGAGTTCCGTGCCGCCATAGGCATCCTCGACGGTGATCGGCGCCGTGACTTCGTAGTCCTGGCCGGGAATCGGGAAGTTTGCACCGCGCTGGCCGCCCGCGCGAAATCCTCCGCCCCGGCCGCCGAGACCGGCGAACAGGTCGGACAGGTCGATGTCGTCGAAAGAGAAATTTCCGCCGCCGCCGCCGAACTGCTGGCCCCAGCCGGGTGGCGGCTGGAAATCTTCCCCGGGCTGGTGGCTGCCCAGCTTGTCGTAGGCGGCCCGCGCCTCGGGGTCCGTCAGCGTCTTGTAGGCTTCAGAGACTTCCTTGAATTTCTCCTCGCCCTTGGGATCCTTGGAGACGTCCGGATGGTATTTGTGCGCAAGCTTGCGATACGCCTTCTTGATGGCGTCCGCGACGGCGTCCTTCGGGACGCCGAGAATTTCGTAGTAGTCCTTGTATTTCATGAGCGATGGACAGGTGGAGTAGGGGGGTAGTTTCCCATGTGTTGGGTGGGGCGGGGGAAATCAAGGGGGAGGGCAGTCACGTTATTGCCACTGGCAATCCGCCTCCTGATTTCCTATTCTTGCGACTTCGATAAACAGAACCCGGGAGCACACCTTGCCTGCCTACATCATTGCCGAAGTCGAAGTCCATGACCCCGCTCCGTACGAGGAATACCGCAAGCTGATCGGCCCGACGCTGGCCAAGTACGGCGGCAAGTTTGTCGTGCGCGGCGGCAAGATCGACGTGCTGGAAGGCCGCTGGAACCCGAAGCGCCTCGTCGTTCTTGAATTCGAAAGCGCCGCCCGGGCCCGTGAGTGGTACGACTCGGAGGAATACAAAATCCCGAAGCAGATCCGCATGAAGGCGTCGAAGGGGAATCTGGTGCTCGTCGACGGCGTCTGACGCGCGTGAATATCGTGAATATCGTGAATGTCGTAACAGTGCCAAAAGCAAGACGAGGACCCGGATTGAATAAGTCGTGAGTCTCTGGTCTTTCGCCGACATTCACGATTTTCACGGCCTAATGCGCTTTACGCGCCCCTGCCTGCAGCGTATCGTCTCCGCATCCATCCTCCACCCGCTCCCTTGAACAATTCCACCCCAAAGTGCGCGACCTGCGGCAAATCGCTGACCCCTCACAACGGCCGCGCCGCGATGGAATTCGTCGATGAAGAATCCGCACGCTGCGCGCGGTGGCGGGAAATCGCACAGCAGCGGCAGGCGCTGGCCGCAAGGATCCAGGCTGGCATTGCTGGCATGCTGGGCACCGACACGATGGACACTGTCGACTTGGTCGCGCAGCGCAAAAGCCTGAACCAACTGGATGTGACGCTGAAGACCGAGGCGGAAGAGCTGAAGAGGGTGATGGGGCACATCCCCGGAGAGGCGTGACCGGCGTGGTTGCCCGTTCCGTCCCCACGCCGGCTTTTATTCAGTTGCGATAACGGGAGGCGGCATGGCACGGCAAGTCCTGATCATTCACGGCTGGAGCGATACCTCGGCATCGTTTCGTCCGCTCGCGAATTTCCTCGCAGCCCACAACTACACCCCCAAAGTCATCTGGCTCGGCGACTACATCTCCAAGGACGACGACGTCCGCGTCGCGGACGTGGGCAAGCGCATGGGAGAAGTGATCACGGAGATGATGAAAAAAGGCGAGTTCGATGCGTCCTTCGATGTGATCGTGCACAGTACCGGCGGCCTGGTCGTGCGCGACTGGCTTACGACCTCGTACCGGGGCAGCGCCGACAAGTGTCCGATGAAGCGGCTGGTCATGCTTGCGCCTGCGAACTATGGCTCGAAGCTCGCGGCTACCGGTAAAAGCTTTCTCGGCCGGGTGGTCAAGGGTTACGACAACTGGTTCCAGAGCGGGCAGGCGATGCTCGACGACCTTGAGCTCTCCAGCGCATTCCAGTGGCAGCTCGCCCAGCGCGACGTGCTCATTGTTCCCGGCGGCGATACCACCACCTATTACGGAGCGGACCGAGTGTGGCTGTTCGTCATCGTCGGTACCCATCCCTACGCCTCGGCGCTGCGCCAGATCGTAAACGAGGACGGCGGCGACGGCACGGTGCGGGTGTGCGCGGCCAATCTGAATGCGAAAGGCGTCACCCTCGATTTCACCGTGGTGGATGCGCAGAAAATGACGATTCCCTGGGCCTCGCGTTTGGAAGCCGATGTCCCGCTGGCTGTCCTGCCGACGCGGACGCATGGATCGATCGTCGATCCGGATCGTGCCAGCCGGGACAACAAAGAGAGCATCCCGGAGACGCCGTCGGAGAAGCAGCAACTCGGCGACCTCATCCTGCAGGCGCTGGGATGCGCGAACTTCAAGGACTACCAGTCCATCCAGAAAACCTGGGACGACGTGGCTGAGGCTACCGCCGCCAGGCATTTGAATCCGCCGGCCGGCGAGCGCGTCGATATTTTCCACCAGTACATGCAGGTCAATGCCTGCGTGCTGGACGACTACAGCATTCCGGTCAACGATTACTTCCTCGAATTCTTCGCCGACACGACGAAGAAGAACGACAACGCCAACGCCTATTTCCACGGCAAGGTGCTTGAGGACGTCAAGAAGAACAGCGTCTTCGCCCACCTGAGGAATCTTTACATCGATCGTACCGACCTGGTGGAGGGTTTCTACCCGCTGCTGCCGGCCGGGACGGACCCAACGCTGTATATGTCGATCTCTGCGGCAGCGCCGGGAAAGAACGTCAACTACTTCGAGCGCGGCAATCCGCGTTCGGAACAGCATGTGCCGGTGCACCTGGAAGGGATCAAGACGAAGCGCTGGCTGCAGCGCAATACCACGCATTTCGTGCAACTCGTGATTCCGCGCGTGCCGAATGCGGATGTGTTCAAGCTGACGAATTTCACGAATGTGAAGTAATGAACGGTGACGGCCGTGACGCGGTGGCCGGCCGAAGGCCGGCATTAGCGGCGTTGACGCAAATACCCTACGCGCGTAGCAAGTCGGCGTTCCCTTTTAGGCCGCAAAGGGGAAAAGAAAAGGAAGCAAAGGCGGGCAACACAACTTTTGTTGGCTAGTACGCCACAAAAGGACCTGCGCCCGCGGGTGTGTTGCGTCCTTCAACCGCCGTGAAAACGTTGCGCCCGTAAAAGAACGGCAATCCCCAATCGAAACTGTTCATGCTTGAACCCGTTCCCGCGAGATCGTTGAATGCAAAGAAAGTCGGGTTGGATGACAACAATGTGTCGGCGTTGGCAACCTGGAAATTGACGATGCGCGGGGATCCGCTGATGCCCTGGTTCGTGGCGGAAAGACTTTGCGTGGAAGCAGGGCAGTAGAAGACCGGATCGCTGGTGCAGGGCGGAAAGCCTGCAATGTCAAAATAAAAACCATTCGAGCCGGAATCGATGAAGCTGTTGGAATAGACGGTCGATGGGTTCAGGCGTGTGCTGAAGGTGCCGGAGTCGGGATTCAGCGGGATCACTTGCGCAGCGCCCAGCGCGTTGTTGCTTTGCGTGCCGATTCCAAAAACCAGGAAACCGGAGGCGGTGACTACTCCATCGGGTGGGATCGGCGGCAGGGCGATCAGGATGCCGTTGTTGTCCACGGAAAACATTCCTACGGGGTTTTGCAGTTGTTGTGTCAGGCCGGCTTGGGTTGGCTGGCAGCCCGAGGAAGGGCAGATGTAGTACGCGCCCGCGACAGCGCTGTTTGCACAAATGGCGCCGCAGTCATGCTGGAACACGCTCAGGCCCAACAAGCCATTGGCGCCGAGCGCTTGCGCTGTATTCTCCGCGGATCCTGTGTTCGAGCAGTCGGCAGGCACCGTGGAAAAGGCAGGGTCTCCCACGACCTGGATCGGCACCGAGCTGGCCAGTTCTTCCGCCAACCTCAAGTCGGCTATTTTTACCGGCCCCCAAGTATAACCGTCGGCGAACCGGCCGCACGCGACAATCGGATTGCCGCCGGCATCGGCCTGCTGGCGCAAGGCCAACGATGGCGAAAGCAGTGAAGAAATGATGCGCAGGCCGGTCGATCCGGTATCGATCAGCACGTGGTCGATCGATTGGCAATTCGACGTGCTGCCGGGTTCGCAGATCGTTACGGTCGTAAACAGAAGATTGACGTTATTGGTCGGACCGGGACCGACAAAAACGGATTGCACGTTCGGTCCGGAAAACGACGCGGGGGTATCCTGACCGCCGCCCCCGCCACACCCGGCCATCAATAGAAAGATGCCTGGCGCCGCCAGGCTTGCGGGATTACGCAAGCAACCTCCTTATCGTCTCTACTGCAATTCATCGAGCGTGACTCCCTGGGGCAATAGCGGAGGAAGGTAGGCTCTACCGGAAAACGATCGCATGTGCCCGCCCGATTGCATGACGAGGTCGGATTCGCGGATTGCCACCGGCCGGCGACCGGGGCGCTTGGCGCTTGCCGCGGCAGCGTAGCGATCGAAGTATCGGCCCAGGGCCTGCCGCAGGTCGGGCATCAGGGGACCCTGCCACGCGACAGCGAATACCATCCCTTGCCGGGAGACATATTCCCGGACCGTAGTTCCCGCAGGAGTCTGGATTTCGTGGATGGTGTAGGCGCTGGCAGGCACGGTACGCAAGGAGGCTTTCATTGATGCACGGTCCGCCTCGGTGGAGGTCGACGCCTCACCCAGCGTTGCGAATGCGCTGAACGGATATAGGAACAGCAAGGACGCCGCAAGCAGCCAACCCCGCCGCGCTGCTTTGAAGGCGGATAAGGCGGTGGGCTGCGCACGATGAAGCGGCTGCATGGAACTTTGACAGCGGCAACCGCTGATTAGTGCGAGAAGAAACGGTTTTCGGCGAAAACTACCTGACGGTGTAGCCGCGCCCTTCGAGGCAGGCGCTCAACGCGCGTCCATAGGCGACCGGGCCCATTTCCGGATTGCGGTGCGCGCGCAGGTCCGGATCGTAACCGGACTCGCTGGTTGCCCAGCGATTGCACTCGTAGCGGTCGTTCGCGACCCGTTGCTGGTTCTGGCCCTTGCTCGGGTATAACGAACCACTGGTCGCCACTGCCCTGGCCGCCATGGGATCCCTGCGGCTGGGCCTGACTTGAGTTCGCCTGCGGCTGTGAGTTGACCGGGCCGAGTTCGATGACGCCGTTGTTGGTCGGCGATTGGGTTACGACAGTGCTGGGTTGTGCGGCAGCGACGGTGTAGGCCGGTTGGCTCTGCACATAGACCGGCGGGTTCTGCACATAAACCACGGGCGCGGGATTGTAGTAATACGGCCCCGGATTGTAATAGCTGTAGGGATACGGGTCCGCGTAGCTACGCGTGGTTGCGTAATAGAAGGGAATGCTCAGCGCGGCACCAAACGCGGCGCCCCACCAGAAGTAGCTGCCGCTGTGATAGCCGCCATGGTAGCCATGGTGCCCACCATGATAGCCATCGGCCCGGGCGCTTGTCGCCACCAGCCCCGTCAACGCCAGGGCAATCAGGATCTTTTTCACGGTTTTCCTCCTGCAATCCAGCCAATGTCACAACCAGTTTAACCTGAAGTTCCAACACCCGTTGGGCGAATTCGTCCTACGAGACAGGTACTTGCCGTGAATGTGTGGTACCGGCGTCTGTCTACATCCGGATGTTCTGGA
>JAYVMZ010000075.1:0-6515 GCA_043758735.1 Betaproteobacteria bacterium | reverse complement strand
GGACCAAGGTTGAGCAGATCCAGCCCGGATCCACGCTTCCTCGCAGGAAAAAGAAGAGAAAATAATATGTAACGTTATTTATGAGACACTACACTAGAGGGCGCAGCAAATGCTGCGCCCTCGTTACTTCAAGGGTTGCGTTGCGCCGACTTATGGAATTATGAATACCAATCACCAATCACCAGTCACCAGTCACGGCTTCTAGATGGCCACATACGCAATAGGCGACCTGCAGGGCTGCTTCGGCTCCCTGCAGGAATTGCTCGGCGAGATCGGTTTCAACGAATCCGCGGACCGGCTGTGGCTAGTCGGCGACCTGGTGAACCGCGGACCGCAGTCCCTGGAAATCCTTCGCTTCGTGAAATCACTCGGCGATCGCGCGGTCAGCGTGCTCGGCAACCATGACCTGCATTTGCTGATGATCGCCGATGGACGCATCAAGCCCCATCGCAAGGACACGCTGGGAGAAATCCTCGTTGCGCCGGATCGCGAGGAACTGCTTACCTGGATGCGCGGCTTGCCGCTGATGCATTCGGACGGCGAATACACGATGGTGCATGCGGGCCTGCTGCCGTCATGGGACGTCGACCAGGCACTCGACCTCGCGCGCGAGACCGAGCACGTTTTACAGGGATCCGATTGGCGCGGTCTGATGGCGCAGATGTATGGCAACCAGCCGGACCACTGGGACGATGCACTCTCGGGTTACGACCGCCTGCGCGTCATCATCAATGCGATGACGCGCCTGCGCATCTGCACGGCGGATGGCCGCATGGAATTCAGCCATAAGGGCGCCATTGAAGACGTTCCTGCAGGCTACATGCCGTGGTTCGCCGTGCCCGGGCGTAAGAGCGCAAAGTCGACACTCATCTGCGGGCACTGGTCGGCGATCGGGCTGCTGGCAGAGACAAACCTGCTGGCGCTGGATTCCGGCTGCCTTTGGGGAAGGCGTCTTAGCGCAGTGCGGTTGGAGGACCGGCGGATATACCAGGTTTCCTGTCCGAAACTGGCAGATTGAGCGCGGCCGCGATCGCGGACTGCGTCTGCGCCGCCAGATCCCGCCGCGTTTTCCCGGTTGCGTCTATGGGCGGCAGGAATATGAGTTCGGCACGAATCGTCTTCTCGGCAAAAATCAGCCGCAGGGATTCCGTCAAGGACGTATCGCCGACGTAACTTGCGTTGACGTTGATGTTGCCGGCTTCATCCAGATAACGCAGCGCCACTGGATACACCATCGCCCCCTCGTCAACCGCCGGCTGCAGCAATGACGCATGGAAGCGCGTAAGTTCCATGCCGCTGCTGGTCGTGCCTTCGGGGAACACGCCGATGGCATCACCCTCCCGAAATGCAGCCTGGATCGACTGGTTGATACGCACCGCGTGGCGGTTCTTGCCGCGCTCGATGAACAACGTGCCCGTGTGCGCCGACAGCCAGCCAATCAACGGCCAGCGGCGCACCTCGGATTTGGCGACGAAACGCACCTGCCAGACGGAATGAATCAACTGGATGTCGAGCCAGGAAACGTGGTTCGCCACAAGCACGGCGGCGCGGTCCGCCACCGCGGGCGGCGATCCGCAGAAGTTCGGCCGGACGTTGAGGATGGCAAGCAGCCGCGCGGACCAGCGACCCACCGCGCGCTTGCGCCGCGGCTTCCCATAGAAGGGAAAGAACAGCGCGACCTCGAAGAATCCGGAAAGCAGATGCACTAGCACGGTAGCCGCACGATAGAACCGGACTGAAATCGGGGTCTTCGAACTACCGGAGCGACTCATCGGGTTTCACGGCAGGCACTGTTTGCGGCTACCACGGCGCCCGGCCGAAGGCTTCACGAAACCGCTGGCTGACGTCTTCTCGCGTGAACTGGTGATTTTGCGCGCCACGCTGCGCGATCTTGATCGAGCCGAGCAACGAAGCCAGCCGGCCGGTCGTCGGCCAATCGAGGTGGTTGGTAATGCCGTACAGCAGGCCGGCACGATAGGCGTCGCCGCAACCCGTCGGGTCCACGACTTGGGCCGGTTTGACGCTGGGAATGGTTTCCGCCTTGCCGTTGACAAATACCTGGGAACCCTTTGCACCCTCGGTGACAACCAGCGCCTTGACCAGCCGCGACAATTCCTCAATGCTTTTTCCGGTGCGCTCCTGCAGCAGCTTGGCTTCGTAGTCGTTGGCCGCCACGTAGTCGGCGCGATTGATGAAGTCCAGCAACTCTTCGCCGTTGAACATCGGCAACCCCTGTCCCGGATCGAAAATGAACGGAATCCCGGCTTCGTGAAATTCGCGGGCGTGCTGCTGCATGCCCTCGCGTCCGTCGGGGGCGACGATGCCCAGGCCGACATCGCGCGCGTCCGCAATATGGTTCAGGTGCGAAAAATTCATCGCGCCGGGATGAAACGCCGTGATCTGGTTGTCGTCCAGGTCGGTGGTAATGAAGGCCTGCGCCGTGAAAGAGTTGGGCACGTGGCGTACATGCGCCTGGGACAGGCGCAGTTTGTCCATGCGATAGGCGTAAGGCTGATAGTCGTCGCCCACGGTCGCCATGATCAGCGGATCGCCGCCGAGCATTTTCAGCGAGTAGGCGATATTGCCGGCACAACCGCCAAACTCCCGGCGCATGTCGGGTACCAGGAACGCGACGTTCAGGATGTGAATCTGGTCGGGGAGAATGTGATCCTTGAAATGCCCGCCGAACACCATGATGGTGTCGTAGGCGATGGAACCGCAGATCAGCGTGCGCATGGTTTCACCTGGGTTTTGTTGTCAAGGTTTTGTCGTTAACGATCGAGTACCAGCGCCTTGAAGCCGAGTTCCTTTTGCACGCGTTGCGCAGCATGGTCCGCGTCTTCGCGGCTGGGATAAGGGCCGGCATGGACCCGATAGAGTCCGCCTTTCTTGTAGACATTCATAGAATCGGCCAGCCAGCCGAGATCCATGCGCATCTTGTGCAGGAAAGCATCGGCATTGCCGGGCGCCGAGAATGCGCCAAGCTGGATGTAGATTCCGCCAGGCTCCGCGCTCACGGCGGCCGTCGTGGCCGGCGCAACTGCCACCGACGCCGCGACCGCTACTGGCGCAGGAACCGACGCGGGTTCAGGCGCAGTATTCGCCGCCACCGGAGCCGGCGCATCTTCGCCGGGGATGATCGCTTCGACGTCGACCAGGCCACTGCCGCGCCCGAGCAGGCCCAGGCGTTGCGCGGCGGCGTAGGAGAGGTCGATCAGCCGGTCTTCGTGAAACGGCCCGCGATCGTTCACGCGCACGATAACCGATCTGCCCGTGGTGACATTCGTCACGCGCGCGTAGCTAGGCAACGGCAACAGCGTGTGCGCCGCGCTCATCGCGTACATGTCGTAGATCTCGCCGGAGGAGGTTTTCTGCCCGTGATAGCGCTTGCCGTACCAACTCGCCACGCCGCGCGCCTTGTAGGGCGTGAGCCTGGTATACGGCGTGTAGGCGTGGCCGAGCACCGCATACGGCCGGCTGGTGAATTTGTTGATCGGTTCGATTTTCGGCGTCGGTTCGGGAATCGAATCCAGGTTCACCGGCGGATTGGGGCCAGGGCCGTCGTCGAGATAATAGCCGCCGGGTTTCGCCGTTGCGGGGCGCGAAGGGGAGCTGCCACAGCCGGCGAGCGCGATGGCGACTAGCGTCGCCATCGCGAGGACTAGGGATTGCTTTCTATACCCCCTTAAGGGGTACGCAGGACTCAGAACTAAGTAGATGATGCCCATCGATACATGTCGCTGAAAGTTATCATTCGAGAATGGCTACGCGTTACGGATTTGCTGTTCGCTTTTCACTGAGTCCTGAGTCCTACGTCTGTATCAGCCGCCGGTGAGTATGAATGCTCATCAGCAACCCGATGCCGAAAAGGATCGTCACCAGCGAAGTGCCGCCGTAGCTGATCAGCGGCAAAGGCACGCCGACCACCGGCAGGATGCCGCTCACCATGCCCATATTGACGAACGCATAGGTGAAGAAAGTCAGCGTGATCGCGCCGGCGAGCAGGCGCGTAAACAAGGTCGGCGCATTGGCGGCGATGACCAGGCCGCGCCCGATCACGAGCAGGAACAGCACCATCAGCACCATGTTGCCGACCATGCCGAATTCCTCGGAGTACACCGCGAAAATGAAGTCGGTGGTGCGCTCCGGCAGGAAGTCGAGGTGCGCCTGGGTGCCGTTCAACCATCCTTTGCCGAAAAATCCGCCCGAGCCGAGCGCGATCGTCGACTGGATCGTGTGATAGCCCGCGCCGAGCGGATCCTGCGACGGATCGAGCAGGGTCAGCACGCGCTGGCGCTGGTAGTCGTGCAGCATGGACCACAGGAAAGGCAGGCTGGCGCCGCCAAGCACGCCTGCGCCGACCAGGATCTTCCAGGACAGCCCGGCGAGGAACAGCACATAAAAACCGGCGGCGGTGACCAGCAGCGCGGTGCCCAGATCGGGCTGCCGCGCGATCAGCAGCACGGGCACGATGACGAGCACCGCGCCGAAGACGAAATTGCGCGGTTTCAGGATCGCTTCATAGCGGTCGAAATACCAGGCCAGCAGCAGCGGCACTGCGATTTTCATGAGCTCTGAGGGCTGGATGCGCGTGAAGCCAAGATTGAGCCAGCGGCGCGCGCCGTTGACCACTTCTCCCGCAACCGCAACGCCGACCAGTAGGACCAAGCCCACGATGTAGAGTGGAAGCGCGATTCGCGACAGGTAATGAAGCGGGACGTTGGCCGCAATCCACATGACGGTCAGCGCCGCGCAGATATTGATGAGCTGTCCGGTCACGCGCTCGACGCTCTCGCCCGATGCGCTGAACAGGGTGACCAGGCCCATGATCAGCAAGGCCGTGACCAGCCCCATCAAATAACGGTCAATGTGCTTGACGAGGTAGGCGAGCAGCCGGTTAATCATTCTCCGCTTCCTCCTTTACCGGCGGCACCGGCTTGGGCGGCGGCGGCTCCTTGCCGAGCAGATAATAATCCAGCACCTGGCGTGCTATCGGCGCCGCCGTTGTGCCGCCGTGGCCACCATTCTCCACCAGGATTGCCAGCGCGATCTTCGGATCGTCGGCCGGCGCGTAGGCGATGAACAAGGCATGGTCGCGGTGGCGTTCGTTGATGTTCTTCTCGTCGTACTTCTGGCCCTTCATGCCGATGACCTGCGCCGTTCCGGTCTTGCCGGCAAACAGGTACTTCGCATTCATGCCGGCCCACGCCGCCGTGCCGCCGGGGCGGGTGACGTCGATCATGGCGTCGCGCACGTGCTTGACGTTTTCCTTCGACAGCGGAATTTCCGCGCGCGGCTGCGGCTCGATGACGGTAATGGCGTCCGTCTGGCTGTCCTGGATCTGCTTGACCACGTGCGGCCGGAACACGCGGCCGTCGTTGGCGAGAATCGCCGTGGCAAAGGCAAGTTGCAGCGGCGTGGTGAGCATGTAGCCCTGCCCGACGCCGATCGAAATGGTGTCGCCCACGAACCACTTCTGCTGGAAGCGTCGCTGCTTCCATTCCTGCGAAGGCAGCAGGCCGGCGACTTCGCCGTCGATGTCGATGACGGCTTTCTGGCCGAATCCAAACTGGCCGATGAACTGGTGGATGGCGTCGATGCCCAGATCCTGCGCCAGTCCGTAGAAATAGGTATCGCAGGACTGCACGATGGCCCGGTGCAGGTCCACCATGCCATGGCCTCCCGCTTTCCAGTCGCGGTAAACGTGGCCGCCGCCGCTCAGGACAAAGTAACCCGGATCGCTGATGGTGAAGCCGGGCTTACGCTTGCCCAGCTCGAGCCCGGCCAGTGCCATGAAAGGTTTGAACGTCGATCCCGGCGGATACATGCCCTGCAATGCGCGGTTGTTCAGCGGATGGTCGGGTGACTTGTTCAGTGCGTCCCAGTTCTGCGGATCGATGCCTTCGACGAAAAGGTTCGGATCGAAGCCGGGCCTGGATACCAATGCCAGGACGCCACCGGTGGAGGGTTCGATGGCGACCAGTGAACCGCGATGCTCGCCGAATGCCTGCTCGGCGACATGCTGCAGTTTTGCATCGAGCGCCAGCGTGAGGTTATTGCCCGACACCGGAAGAATACTGCGCAGGGTACGCACGGATTTTCCATTGGCATCGGTTTCCACGTGCTCGTAGCCAGTGACGCCGCGCAATTCCTTTTCGTAGCGCTGCTCGAGCCCCACCTTGCCGATGTAGTCGGATGCGCTGTAGTTCGCGTTCGTGCCCAGGTTGCGCAGGTCGTCGACGTCCTTGTCACTGATGCGGCCGATGTAGCCGACGACGTGCGAGGCAATCTCGCCGCTGGGGTAGTGGCGGAACAGGCGGGCATTGATTTCAACGCCGGGAAAGCGGTAGTTGCTCACCGCGAAGCGCGCTACTTCCTCGTCGTTCAGGCGCGTGCGGATCGGAATGCTGGCGAAATCGTGGCCTTCCTCCAGCAGTTTCTGGAAGCGCTTGCGGTCCTTCGGCGTGATCTCCACCAGCGTGGACAGGTCGGTGATGGTCTGTTCGAGGTCGCCA
>JAYVMZ010000074.1:0-17575 GCA_043758735.1 Betaproteobacteria bacterium | reverse complement strand
CATACAGCGCGGTGTCTTTCATGTTCAGGCCGGAAATGTTGAAAAACCGGATTCTCCATCACTGAGTGAAAAATCACAGTGGAATTGATGAAGAACCATCCTTGAAGCAGTCCACCGCGCGCCAGAATTGACCCGCCGAATGCTGCGAGGTGTTATTGCCGACGCAGCGTTTCGCCTGCTCGTTGTCCCTCAATTGGCCAAATCAGGCTGGCGCGATATGACGCCAATCGGAAATTTTGCTTATGACTACATGTTGGACGACGGCAGTGGTGCGGTGACCGTTCAAGTGAAGCTTCAGCGTAGTGAGCGCGGCGCACCTGTCGTGAAGCAGGGAGAGCGATTCGGATTCGGCAAAATCGTGCACATTGTCGAAACACAAAAGACTCGTACTGGAACCGACAATGAAGACAAGCAGACCCGACCGTATCGCTATGGCGAGTTTGACATCCTTGCGGTGTCGATGCAGCCTTCTACTGCAAAATGGGACCGCTACATGTATACACTCGGGCGCTGGCTGCTGCCTGGACGCAATGTCGGTGAGGTCGCTACATTGCAGCCAGTCGCATTGAGCCCAAACGAGTTCTGGACAGATGAGTTCAAGACAGTTGTCAAATGGTTCCGCATCGAAGACAGTGAGAAACGAATGATCGATACGGCCGCAGCGGAAAAAAAGCGATCTTCAAAAACGCGATCTCGCAAGAACCAAAGTCGCAAACGCAAGTAGCGTTGAAAACTCTGTCGCAGTCGGGGAGCAGGCCTTGTCTTTTGCCGCACCTTTCGCTGCGGCTAAGTCCAACTCTGGAACTCATCCCGACAAAATATTCTACGCTTCGTTTTCCTTTGCGCCCTTTCTTGCTCTTCCTCTGCGACCTAAAAGGGTACTCCGACGTGCTGGGCACGTAGGGTATTTGCGTCAACGCCTGTACGGTTGAGGTCTTAGAGTCTTACGCAGCGCTGCGCACGACAGCGCGAGGCATCCTCGCCTGATTCATCTTCGCAACCGCGTCATAAGAAATCGGGAAAGGCGGCCGATCGATGTAGCGCCCGCCGCCTTCGACGACATCGAGCTTGCCATTGGCCCAGCAGATGCTCCCCTGGCTCAACGTGTAGCTCGGCACGCCTTTGACCGTCATGCCTTCAAAGATGTTGTAATCCACCTTCTGGTGGTGGGTCTTGACTGAAATCTTGCGGGTGGCTTCCGGATCCCAGACCGCTATATCCGCATCCGCCCCCACGCCAATGAACCCCTTGCGCGGATAGATGTTGAAAATCTGCGCCGCATTGGTCGAGGTCACCCGCACGAACTCGCTCGGCGTGAGCCGGCCGGTGTTGACGCCGTGGTGCCACAGCACGGCCATGCGGTCTTCGACGCCGCCAGTGCCGTTCGGGATCTTGCTGAAGTCGTTGCGGCCCGCCGCTTTCTGGTCGTCGCAGAAGCAGCAATGGTCCGTCGCCGTCGTCTGCAGGTTTCCGGACTGCAATCCGCGCCAGAGCGCCTCCTGGTGCTCCTTGGGACGGAAGGGCGGGCTCATGACGTGGGCGGCGGCGGTGGACCAGTCCTTGTTGTAGTAGACGCTTTCGTCGATCAGCAAGTGACCGGCCAGGCATTCTCCGTAGACGCGGCGGCCTTCGTTGCGGGCGCGCGTGATCGCGTCCAGCGACTCCTTGCAGGACACATGCACGATGTAGAGCGGGGTGCCGAGCACGCCGGCGATGCTGATCGCGCGATTCGCCGCTTCGCCCTCGACTGCGGGCGGGCGCGAGAGCACGTGGCCTTCCGGCCCGGTGATGCCCATGTCCAGGAATTTCTTCTGCAGCTGGAACACGAGCTCGCCGTTTTCCGCGTGCACGGTGGGCAGCGCGCCCAGCTCGAGCGCGCGGCTGAAGCTGTTCACCAGGATTTCGTCGTCGGCCATGATCGCGTTCTTGTAGGCCATGAAGTGCTTGAAGCTGTTGACCCCGTGCTTCGCGACCAGGGTGCCCATGTCGTCATGGACTGTCTTGTCCCACCAGGTCACGGCGACGTGGAAGCTGTAGTCGGCGGCGGACTTCTTGGCCCAGCCGCGCCATTTGTGGAAGGCGTCGAGCAGGTTTTCCTTGGGCGAGGGGATGACGAAGTCGATGATCATCGTCGTGCCGCCGGCAAGTGCCGCGGACGTGCCGGAGAGGAAATCCTCGCTCGCGACCGTGCCCATGAAGGGCAGCTCCATGTGCGTGTGCGGGTCGATGCCGCCCGGCAGCACGTATTGCCCGCCCGCATCGATGACCTGCGCGCCCGCGGGCGCCTGCAGGTTTTCGCCGACCGCTATGATCTTGCCGCCGTCGCATAACACGTCTGCCTTGAAGGTGCGATCTGCATTGACTACTGTACCGCCTCGGATGAATACAGACATGGTGTGTCCTCCTTCGCTCTTACGGTTCGTGCGCCGTCAGCTTGCGGCGACGCGGTTCGGATTGTTCGGATGCGTGGTCCAGTCGCCATAGCCGCCGACCTTCTCACCGGTGCGCGGGTCGATCGCGCCGTCGGGCAGGGTGACCAGGGTCAGGCAACCCTCGACCGGACAGACGTTCACGCACAGGTTGCAGCCCACGCATTCGCTGTCGATGACCTCAAAGTGACGCCTGCCGTCCTTCTCCTTCGAGATGGCCTGGTGCGACGTGTCCTCGCAGGCAATGTAGCAGCGCCCGCACTTGATGCAAAGATCCTGGTCGATGACCGCTTTGGCCACATAGCGCAGGTTCAGGTTCTCCCAGCCGACGAAGTTGGGCACCGCCTTGCCGATAAAGCCGGAAACGTCGTGGTAGCCCTTCTCGTCCATCCAGTTGTTCAGCCCGTCGATCATGCTCTCGACGATCTTGAAACCATACACCATTGCCGCAGTGCAGACCTGCACGTTGCTCGCCCCCAGCGCCATGTACTCCGCGGCGTCGCGCCAGGCGGAAATGCCGCCTATGCCGGAGATCGGCACGCCGGCGCATTCCAGGTCGCGCGCGATCTCGGCGACCATGCGCAGCGCGATCGGCTTCACCGCCGGCCCGCAGTAGCCGCCGTGCGCGCCGCGCCCGCCCACGCTCGGGCCGGGCGACATCTGGTCGAGGTCGACTTCGACGATGGAGCTGATGGTGTTGATCAGCGACACCGCATCGGCGCCGCCTTTGACGGCTGCGCGCGCCGGCGACAGGATGTTGGTCACGTTCGGCGTGAGCTTGACGATGACCGGCATGCGGCAGTACTGCTTGCACCAGGCCGTGACCATCTCGACGTACTCGGGGACTTGTCCCACGGCTGCGCCCATGCCGCGCTCGGACATGCCGTGCGGACAGCCGAAGTTCAGCTCGATGCCGTCGGCGCCGGTGTCCTCGACCAGCGGCAGCACGTGCTTCCACGCGCGCTCCTCGCAGGGCACCATCAGCGACACGACCATCGCGCGGTCCGGCCATGAGCGCTTCACCTCGCGGATCTCGCGCAGGTTGATGTCCAGCGGCCGGTCGGTGATCAGCTCGATGTTGTTGAAGCCGATCAGGCTGCGGTCGCGCCCGAACACCGCGCCGTAGCGCGGCCCGCTGACGTTCACGATCGGCGGATCCTCGCCCAGGGTTTTCCAGACGACGCCGCCCCAGCCGGCCTCGAAGGCGCGGTTGACGTTGTAGGCCTTGTCGCTCGGCGGCGCGGACGCCAGCCAGAACGGATTCGGCGAAGAAATGCCGGCGAACGTGGACCGCAGGTCAGCCATTGGAAACTCCTTTTACGGCGGCGCGAAGATAAGCGTCGATCGACAGCGCGGCCAGCTTGCCGTCTTCGACCGCCGCGACCGTGAGGTCCTGCCCGCCGGCAACGCAATCGCCGCCGGCCCAGACGCCGTCCAGCGAGCTGTGGAATACGTCGTCGACCTTGATGCGGCCGTCCTGCATCTCCAGCACCTGCTGGCCGCCATCGACGAACGGGTCCGCCACCAGGGTCTGGCCGATGGCCTTGAACACCATGTCGGCGGCCAGAGTGTAGCGCTCGCCGGTGCCGGTCAGCTTGCCGCCGGCATCGAGCTGCGTGTATTCGAACTCGACCGCGCTGACCGCGCCATTCTCGGTGAGCAGGCGTACCGGCCGCGACCAGTGCTTGATGCGGATGCCGTTGGTCTGCGCCCAGTCCTGCTCCTTCAGGCTGGCGCTCATCTGTTCCTGGCCGCGGCGGTAGACGATGGTGACGTCTTCGGCGCCGAGGCGGCGCGTCTGGCTGGCGATGTCGATGGCCGTCATGCCGCCGCCGATGACGATAATTTTTCTGCCGACGGGCAGGATGGCGAGATCCTGCGTCTGGCGCAGGATCTCGATGTAGGCGATGGCGTCGTAGACGCCGCTGATGCCGTCATCGTCGATGCCGAGCCCGTTCACGCCGCCGAGGCCGGCACCGATGAAGATTGCGTCGTAGTCGCGGCGCAGTTGCGCCAGCGTGATGTCGCGGCCCAGCGCCTGCCCGGCATGAACCCGGATGTTGCCGATCGCGAGCAGGTAATCGACCTCGCGCTGCGCGATGCCGCCGGCCACCTTGTAAGCAGCGACGCCGTATTCATTGAGGCCCCCGACCTTGGGCCGCGCGTCGAACACGGCCACGGTGTGGCCGAGCATCGCCAGGCGATGCGCACAGGACAGCCCGGCCGGACCGCCGCCAACGACGGCGACTCTTTTTCCGCTCGGCGGGCCGGCCTTGAACAACTGCACGCCGGCATCGAACAGCCAGTCGGTCGCATAGCGCTGCAAGGCGCCGATCCTGACCGGGCGCTCTTCCTGCGCGGTGCGCACGCACGCCCCTTCGCACAGCACTTCGGTCGGACAGACGCGCGCACAGACCGCGCCCATGATGTTCTGCGTGAGGATGTCTTTCGCCGCACCCTTGGGATCGCCGGTCGCGATCTTGCGGATGAAGCTCGGGACATCGATCGCGGTCGGACAGGCCGTCACGCAGGGCGCGTCGTAACAGAAGTAGCAGCGGTCGGACTCGACCAGCGCCTGCGCGGGCGTGAGCGGCGGATGCGCGTCAGCGAAGTTGCGTTCGTACTCGCCTGAGGCCAGCCGGTTGTTGCGGATGTCGGCCACGGTCGGCGCCTTTGCTCAGTTCGGCGCGCTGATCGCGCCGTAGCTTTCTGGCCGGCGGTCGCGGAAGAACTGCCAGAGCTCGCGCACTTCGCGCACCATGTCCATGTCCAGGTCCGTTACCAGCAACTCATCCTTGTCGCCGCTGGCCTGCGCAATGATCTTGCCGCGCGGATTGACGAAGTAGCTCGAGCCATAGAACTTGCCGATGTCCCACGGCATTTCCGTGCCCACCCGGTTGATTGCGCCGACGTAGTAGCCGTTCGCCACGGCGGCGGCCGGTTGTTCGATTTCCCAAAGATACTGGCTCAACCCTGCCACCGTCGCAGACGGATTCACCACATACTCGGCGCCGTTCAGTCCCAGCGCACGCCAGCCTTCCGGAAAATGCCGGTCGTAGCAGATGTACACACCGAGCTTGCAATACGCGGTGTTGAATACCGGGTAACCGAGGTTGCCGGGCTTGAAGAAGAATTTCTCCCAGAAGCCTGCGACCTGCGGCAGGTGGTTCTTGCGGTACTTGCCCATGTACTGGCCGTCGGCATTGATGACGGCGGCGGCGTTGTAATACACGCCGGTCATTTCTTCCTCGAAGATCGGCACCACGATCACCATCGAGTGCTTCTTTGCGTACTCGCACATCAATTGCGTGGTCGGGCCGTCGGGAATTTTCTCCACCGCGCGATACCACTTCTTGTCCTGGCTCGGACAGAAATAGGGCTGCGTGAACACCTCCTGGAAGCACAGCACCTGCACGCCTTTTTTTCCCGCTTCGTCGATCAGCGGCAGATGCGCTTCCACCATCTTGTCGCGGATCTGCTGCGGCGACATGTCGGTGGTGCCCTTCAGGCCCATCTGGATCAAACCTGCTTTCAGCATGGCCATGTTCCTGTCCTCTCCTCGTCGGACCCGCGGCTCACACGGGCCGCGGATCTTTATAGTTAGTACCTTACTAATCACCAATCACCAATCACCAATCACCAATCACCAATCACCAATCACCAATCACTTACTTTTGAGCGGCTTCCCAGATCTTGTGCGTATACGCGCCTTGCGGTTTCTTGCTGATGACCGGATCGGACTTGCCCGACAGCAGCGTTTTCACGGTGCGCTCGTAGGCCGCCGGTTCCAGGTAACCGAGCTTGCCGCCTTCGACCAGCTTGGCGATTTCCTGCATCATCGTCTTCTGGTGGCCTTCGGTCTGCGCACCGGACGCGTCGTTCGCCAGCACGATTTTCACGGCTTCGTCCTGGTGCTTGATGGCGTAGTCCCAGCCTTTTAGCGATGCCTTCAGGAACTTGGCCAGCTTGGCCGCCATGGCCGGATCGGCAATGGATTTTTCCAGCGCGTACAAGCCGTCTTCGAGTGTGGCCACGCCCTGGTCTTCGTATTTGAAGACGATCAGGTCGCTGGCCTTCATACCGGATTCGATGACCTGCCAGTATTCGTTATACGTCATGGTCGAGATGCAGTCAGCCTGCTTCTGCAGCAGCGGATCGACGTTGAAGCCCTGCTTGAGCACCTTCACCGCGTTGGTATCGCCGGAGGTCTTGTAGCCGAGCTTGTCCATCCACGACAGGAACGGATATTCGTTGCCGTAGAACCACACACCCAGCGTGCGCCCGGCGAAATCCTTCGGCGTCTTCACGCCGGAATCCTTGCGGCAGGTGAGCATCATGCCGGAGCGCTTGAACACCTGCGAGATGTTGACGATCGGCACGCCTTTCTCGCGCGTGGCGAGCGCGGACGGCATCCAGTCGACGATCACGTCGGCGCCGCCGCCGGCAATGACCTGGCTCGGGTTGATGTCCGGGCCGCCGGCTTTCACCGTCACGTCCAGGCCCGCATCCTTGTAGAAGCCCTTGTCCTTTGCCACGTAGTAGCCGGCGAACTGCGCCTGCGTGACCCATTTCAGTTGCAAGGTGAGCTTGTCCTGCGCGAACGCGATGCTGTTGCACAGCGCGAAGAGCGCCAGAATCGACAGAATATTACGGGTCTTCATTTTCCCTCTCCTGAGGTTGTAGCTTCGAAAAGCGATCACCTGCGATAGGACGGGTGCCAGAACGTGCATACCCGTTCGATCGCGGCGATCGCGCCATAAAAAACCGAACCTGCCAGGGCGGCGACCGCGATCACCGCCCAGACCACATCCACATTGAGTCTTGCCACTTCCGTGCTGATGCGAAACCCCAGGCCCAGGATCGGCGAGCCGAAGAACTCGGCGACGATCGCGGCGATCAGCGCCAGGGTCGAATTCACCTTCAGCGCATTGAATACGAAGGGCAGCGCCGAGGGCAGGCGCAGCTTGGCGAAGGTCTGGCCGAAGCTGGCGCCGTAAGAATGCATCAGATCGCGATGCATTGCATCCACCGAGGCCAGGCCGGCCAGCGTGTTGACCAGCATCGGGAAGAACGTTACCACGGCGACCACCGCCGCTTTCGAGTGCCAGTCGAAGCCGAACCACATCACCATGATCGGCGCGATGCCGACGATCGGCATGGCGCTGGCGAGGTTGCATAGCGGCAGCACGCCGCGCTTGATGAACGGAATGCGGTCCGCAATGATCGCAGTCAGAAAACCGGCGGCGTTGCCGATCACGAAACCGGCGAGGACAGCCTTCAGGAAAGTCTGACGGAAATCCGGCCACAGGATGTCGGCGCGATTGCCCAATACCGTCGCTACCTGCGCGGGGGAGGGCAGCAGCACCTGCGGCACCGCGAAACCGGTGACCACGACTTGCCACAGATACAGCAGTGCGAGCCCGAACAACCCGGGCGCGAGCAGGGCAGCGACGCCGTGGCCCGCTGAGCGCGCGAGCACATCGAGGCGTTGCCACAGGAAGAGCGTCCAGCCGGCGACGAACAGCCACAGTCCGGGCGCCTGCATGCCGAAAGGGCCGGCGCCGCTCAGCAGGATCAGCGTGCCGGCCGCGCCGGCGAAGAGACCCAGCGTGCCGGCGACATGATCGACCGACAGGGAGTGCGACCACAGACACAGTCCCGCGCCCGCACACGCGAGCAGCGCAAAGGCGAAGGCGGGCGGATTGGCCAACCAGCCTGCCGGCACCACGAGCCCGATCACCATCAGGATGATGGCGGCGAGATAAATGCGGCGGTTCGCGTTCACGCCGCTGCCTCCGCATCCATTCCCGTGTTGCGAGCGCCTGTGTGTCGGCAGCTGGCGGCAATCGCGGGCGGTCGCATCCCCAAATGAATTTGGGGCGGCCGACGAGGCAGAGCAGGGGCCCCATCGATGTTGATGGGGATGCGACCTGAGATGGACGCATGGGACTGCCGGCCGCCATGACGGCCTTCGCGGTCAGATCCCCATAGAACCATATGGGGCCCCTCTTCCGCGCTACGGCAGTCCTGGTTCCTGCTCATGCCGCTCTCCCTTGCCGGCGCAACACCAGCCGCTCTGCCAGCGCAACGATGCAAACCAGGACCACGCCGACCAGCGAGGCCATGATCAGCGCCGACCAGATCTGCATGGTCTGTCCGTAATACGATCCGCTCAACAGCCGCGCGCCGAGGCCGGCCTGCGCGCCGGTGGGCAGTTCACCGACGATGGCGCCGATCAGGCTGCCGGCAATGGCGACTTTCAGGCTGGCGAACAGGAAACTGGTGGCGGCGGGCCAGCGCAATTTGCGGAATACCTGTGCGCGGCTGGCGCTGTACGTGCGCATCAGGTCAAGCTGCAGCGCATCGGGGGAGCGCAGTCCCTTGACCATGCCGATGGTCACCGGGAAGAAACACAGGTACATCGAGATGACCGCCTTCGGCAGCAGCCCGGTGAAACCGGCATTGCCGAGCACGACGACGACCATCGGCGCGATAGCCAGGATCGGCACGGTCTGCGAAGCGATGATCCATGGCAGCAGGCTGCGGTCGAGCACCGGCAGGTGGAGGATGCCGATGGCGAGCGCGATGCCGAGGAGGGAGCCGAAGATGAATCCGACCAGGGTGGCCGATACCGTCACCCCCGCGTGATAGACGAGACTGCGTTTACTGGTAACGGGTGTCGCGAAGACGGTCTGGTAGAAATCCTGCGCGATCTGGTGCGGCGCCGGCAGCACCGGCCGTTCCATCGACCACGTTGCCGCCAGAAGTTGCGGCGTAGTCCAGATGATGCCGTCGCGCTTGAAGCGGTCGGTGACTTGCATCGAGTTGAGCCCCACCGTCAGCGCGTACCAGCCGATGATCAGGAAGGCGAGCACCGCGGCCACCGGCATGGCGTGGAACGCGAACCGGTTTGCGCCGGTCGCGCGCGGGAGGGCGGGCAGTGTGAGGGCGTCAGTCCTCATAGCTGTGTCCGGCGCGCAATGCCTGGCGCACGCGTTGCGCCACTTCCAGGAAGCCGGTCGTATCGCGGATGTCCAGTTTGCGATCCGGCGGCAGATTGTTTTCGACGATCTCGAGGATGCGGCCCGGCCGCGGGCTCATGACCACGATGCGGTTCGACAGGAACACCGCTTCCGAGATCGAATGCGTGACGAACACGACGGTCTTGCCGGTCTGGTGCCACAACTGCAGCAGTTGTTCGTTCAGGTGATCGCGCGTGATTTCGTCCAGCGCGCCGAAGGGTTCGTCCATCAGCAGCAGTTCGGGTTCGAAGGCCAGCGCGCGGGCGATGGAGACGCGCTGCTGCATGCCACCGGACAACTGCCAGGGAAATTTGCGCTCGAAACCGGCGAGGCCAACCATGGAAAGATATTTGGCGGCGCGCGCCTTGCGCTCGTCCGCCGGCATGCCGATGATTTCCAGCGGCAGCAACACGTTGCGCAATACGTTGCGCCAGGCGTACAGCGCGGGGGCCTGGAACACGTAACCGTAGGCACGCTTCAGACGCGCTTCCTCCGGACTGACGCCGTTGACCGTGATGCGGCCGGCGCTCGGTGTTTCCAGGTCGGCGATCACGCGCATCAGCGTCGTCTTGCCGCAGCCGGATGGACCGATGAAGGAAACGAATTCGCCACGCCGGATCTGCAGGTCGATGTTGTCGAGTGCTACGACCGGCGTGTCTGCCGTCTGGAACGTCAGCGACAGGCCGCTGATATCGACTGCAATCCCGGATGGTTCGACGGCATTCTCCACTGCGTGAAATGGTGATGCGGCGCGCACGGCAGTCCGGTTGGGCAAAGCAAAGGCGTTGTCAGAAGTCGACACTGCGGTCACCGTACGAACCACTCTCGAGGGATGAACTGAATAGGGGACACGACGCTTGCGCTCTGCTGATATCCAGCCGCTGTGCTAACGCAATCGCCGTACCACGGTTTCGTGCCCGCCGGGCGCCGCGATCCCGCGCCGTTTCCTCCGCATTTCACGTTGCCGCTAGCGTACTCCGCGACGTGCGCGGCGTCCATGCGTCTGACTTCGGTGCGGGAGCGGACGCCGGTGCACCGGCGTGTGGCACCGCCCTGCGGTGCGGCGCCGTGATTGGTGATTGGTAACAAATAAGCGCTTGATGGCGTAGCGCCCCCACCTCGGCGCTAGCCATTCGGCCCTGCCCCCCCGCCGTTACTAATCACCAATTACCAATCACCAATCACGAGCCGACCTTGTGAAAGGTCGGCTCACACCCGACCGGGAAATTCACCGAATTGGCGATGTAACATTTTTCGTGGGCGTCGTGATGCAGCCGCTTCGCGGTTTCCAGATCCGACCCCGCCGTGACCGTTATCCGCGGACGCAGGGTGACTTCGAGGAAACGCCCGCCGCCGTCCGCTGCTTCTTCCATGGTTCCCTCCGCGCGATCCTCGTAGTCGAGGACGACGACGTTGTTGACGGCGCACAGATGCAGGTACCAGAGCATGTGGCAGGTCGACAGCGAGGCCACCAGAAGATCTTCCGGGTTGTAGCGTGCGGCATCGCCGCGAAACGCGGGATCGGATGAGCCCGCGATCACGGGTTTGCCCGGCGCGCTGATCTCGTGGTTGCGGCCAAAATCCTTGTACCCGGTTGTGCCGGTGCCGAGGTTGCCGGTCCAGCGCACTTTGGTCGTGTAGTTGTGCAGCTTCGCCATTTTGCTTGTTCCCTCAATTAGCGATTCAACCCTGATTCTTGAACCACGACGCAAGCGCCTTAGCGATGCTGGATCATATTCCGCAGGCGTTCGACGCCCTGCTGGAGCCGGTCGTCACTGGCCGCGAAACACCAGCGGATGAAGCCTTCGCCTTCGGGGCCGAAGGCAATGCCGGGCGCGAGGCCGAGGCCGCTTTCCTCGACCAGGCGTTTGCAGTAGGCGAGGCTGTCGGTCACGCCCGGGACTTTGAAGAAGGTGTACATCGCCCCGGCGGGCAGTGCCGCTTCGATCCCGGGAATTTCGGCCAGCCTGGCAGAGAGAAAATCGCGGGCATGGCGAAAGCGCTCTTGCGTGCGGGCAATCACCGGTTCGCCTTGTTCGATGGCGACGATGCCGGCGTGCTGCACGAAACTCGGTGCGCAGGACGTGTTGTATTCCGTCAAGGTGCCCAGATAAGGCATCAGGTCGACCGGCGCGACCAGCCAACCCAGCCGCCAGCCGGTCATCAGCCAGGATTTCGAGAAGGTGTTGGCGCTGACAAGGCGATCGCTCGCATCGGCGATGTCGAGGAACGAGGGCGCCACGCCGGCGCCGTAATACAGGCGCTCGTAAGCATCGTCGGCGAGGATCCAGATGCCGTGGCGGCGGCAATGATCGAGGATCGCGCGCTGCTCTTCGCGGCTGATGGTCCAGCCGGTCGGATTGTTCGGCGAGTTGATGCAGACCATGCGTGTGCCCGGGGTAAGCGTGGCCAGCAGTCTTTGCAGGTCGAGCTTCCATCCCGCGGCAGTGTAGTCGAGCGGGAAAGTCACCGCTTCCGCGCCGAGAATGCGCGGGATTTCCACGAGGTTGGGCCACACCGGCGTGACGATCACGACGCGGTCCCCCGGCCCGACCAGCGCCTGGTTGGCGAGCATCAACGCGGACATGCCCGAGCTGGTCACCGTGACGTTGTCGGCCGTGACTTTGCACGCCGGGGCGTGCAGCCGCGCCACGTAGGCCGCGATGGTCTTGCGTAATTCCGGAATGCCGAAATTCTCGGTGTAGAAAGTATCCCCGCGCTGCAACGCCTCGATGCCGGCCTGGCGGATGAAGTCCGGCGTCACCTCGTCGGGTTCGCCGAACCAGAACGCCAGGACATCTTTGCGGCCCATGCCCGCATTGGCGACTTCGCGGATTTTGGAAGAGCGCAGGGCCTGAACTCCCGGGCGGGCGGTGAGAGGGTGCATGCGGAGCGGTATTCGGCGGTTTCGGGGAGCGGCATTTTCGCACGGAGGCGGGGTCTAAACCAAACAACGACCAAACCCAATAAGGTCCAAACCTAACGCAGGTGTAGGCGCCAGATCCCGCTTGACAGTGTTTGGTAGATATACCAAACTATTTGGTAAACATACCAAGGACTGGCCATGCCGCCGGATGACACGAAAGACGTAAGGAAGAAAATCCTCGATGCCGCCCTCGGCCTGCTGGCCGATCACGGGTTCATGGAGGTCACGCAGCCCAAGATCGCCCGCGCGGCAGGGGTGCGCCAGAGCCATCTGACTTATTACTTTCCGACCCGCGGCGAACTGCTCAAGGCCGTCGCGATGCATTCGATCGAAACGCTGCTCGGGTCGCTGGCGGGAGGTGCCGTGGCGGGGAAACTGACGCCCGAGCTGTTCGCGAAGATTGCCGGCGAAGCACTGGCCGACAAGCGCGGCGCGCGGGTCATGCTCGGGTTGATCGTCAGTTCGGAGGAAGACCGCGAGATCAAGCAGTTTCTGCGCGATTTCGTCCTGCGCATGCGCGCTACGATCACCAGCATCGGCAGGATGCTCGGCCGGGAGCCGGACCCGGCCAGCATCGCCGCGCTGCACATGCTGTTTGTCGGCGCTGCGATCCTGAATGTCGCGCGGGACGATGCGAATTCCAGGCGCGAATGCGCCGAGATCGCGCGGCTTGCGATTCAGACATTTCTGCCCGGGGCCGGGCCTGCGCCCGCGCAAAAACGCAAACGGAGGAAGACATGAACGCCGCTCCGCGCAATTATCGACTGATTTTCATCGCGGCGGCCGCGCTCGTGCTGGCCGCCTGCGCGGACCCGAAAGGGGTTGTGTACCAGGGCTATGTCGAAGGCGATTACGTGCTGATTGCAGCGCCTTACGCGGGCTCGCTGCAGGCCCTGAACGTTGCGCGCGGACAGACGATCGAAAGCGGCGCGGCGCTGTTTACGCTGGAGCAGGGCAACGAGGCTGCGGCAAAGCATGAAGCCGACGAGAAACTGCGCGCCGCCCAGGCGAAGCTGGAGAACCTGCGCAAGGGACAACGTGCGCCGGAACTCGAAGCCCTGGTGGCCGAGGCGGAGCAGGCGCAAGCCGCGCGCAAGCTGTCCGAGGCGCAATTCGCGCGCAACAAAGAACTGTTCGACAGCGGCTTCATTTCGTCGGCGGGACTGGACGAGTCCAAGGCCAATCTAGCGCGCGATCGCGCGCGGGCCGAGCAAGCGCAGGCCCAGATCCGCGTCGCGAAGCAGAGCGTCGGCCGCTCGGGAGAACTCGACGGTGCGCAGGCGGAAATCGACGCGGCCAGAGCCGTGGTCGCGCAGGCCGACTGGAAACTGGCGCAGAAAGCCCAGCGCGCGCCGCAGGCCGGCCTGGTGCAGGACACCTTCTTCGTGCAGGGCGAGTGGGTGCCGGCGGGCAAGCCCGTGGTCAGCCTGCTGCCGCCGGCCAATATCAAGGTGCGCTTCTTCGTGCCGGAAACGCTGGTCGGCCGGATCCATGCCGGCCAGAGCGTCAAGGTGAACTGCGATGGATGCGCTGCGCCGATCGCTGCGACGATCAGCTACATCTCGCCGAATTCGGAATTCACGCCGCCGGTGATCTACAGCAAGCAATCGCGCGCCAAGCTGGTGTTCCTGATCGAGGCCGTGCCTGCCGCCGCGGATGCAACCAGACTCAAACCCGGCCAGCCGGTGGACGTGACGTTATGAATGCCGATCTCGTCATCGACGTGCAGAACCTGAACAAGCGCTTCGGCGACAAGCACGTGGTACGGGATTTTTCTCTGCAGGTGAAGCGCGGCGAAATCTTCGGCTTCCTCGGCCCCAACGGCAGCGGCAAGACCACGACCATCCGCATGCTGTGCGGATTGCTCACGCCGGACAGCGGCAGCGGCACCTGTCTCGGTTACGACGTCATCCGCGAAACGGCGTCGATCAAACGTGAAGTGGGCTACATGACGCAGCGCTTTTCGCTATGGGAAGACCTGACCATTCGCGAGAACCTGGATTTCGTCGCGCGCATGTACGGCATGCGCGACCGCAAGTCGGTCGTAGCGCACGCCATCGCTGAAATCGGACTGGCCGGACGCCAAAATCAACTTGCGGGCACCCTCTCCGGTGGATGGAAGCAGCGACTTGCGCTGGCGGCTTGCATGTTGCACAACCCGAAGCTGCTGTTGCTCGACGAACCGACGGCCGGCGTGGATCCGAAGGCGCGGCGCGATTTCTGGGAGGAAATCCACGCGCTGGCCGCCAAAGGCATCTCGGTGCTGGTTTCCACGCACTATATGGACGAGGCCGAACGTTGCCACCGGCTGGCCTATATCGCCTACGGCAGCCTGCTGTCGACCGGTACCGTGGACGAAGTGGTCGCTGCGCAGCACCTCGCCACATGGGTGGTGTCGGGTCCCGACCTGACGGCGATGGAAGCCCAGTTGCGCGGCAAGCCGGGCATCGACCAGGTCACGCCTTTCGGTTCAACTTTGCATGTCGTGGGACTCGATGCGGCGAAGCTGGAAGCCGCGATCGAACCCTATCGCGGCGACCCGCGCTATCGCTGGCAACCGGGCAACGCGACGCTGGAGGATGTGTTCATTCATCTGATGGAATCCGCGCCGGATAATTTCCAGTGAAGATAAACGGCTTCTCGTTGTCGCGCTGGATGGGCATCGTGGTGAAGGAATTCATCCAGATCAGGCGCGACCGCCTCACCTTCGGCATGATCGTCGGCATCCCGGTCATCCAGTTGCTGCTGTTTGGCTTTGCCATCAACTCCGATCCGAAGTCGCTGCCGACCGCCGTGCTGTCGCAGGACAACAGCCGCTACGCGCGGTCCGTCACGGCCGCGCTGCAAACCAGCGGCTATTTCAGGGTCGTCCAGGAGATCGCCACCGAGAATGATGCCGAACGCCTGCTTGCGCGCGGGGATGTGCAATTCGTCGTCACTATCCCCGTGGGTTTCGAGCGTGCGCTCGCCCGGGGAGAGCGGCCCGTGCTGCTCATCGAGGCGGACGCGACCGACCCGTCGGCCACCGGCAATGCGCTGGCCGCATTGAGCCAGGCGATCGATACGGCGCTCGCGCATGACCTGACCGGACCGCTCGCGGATTCCTTGCCGCAGCCGTCACCGGTGGATTTGCGCATCCATCGCCGCTACAACCCGGAAGGCATCACCGCGTACAACATCGTGCCGGGTTTGCTCGGCGTGATCCTGACCATGACCATGATCCTGATGACCGGGCTGGCGATGACGCGCGAACGCGAGCGCGGCACCTTTGAGAACCTGCTCGCCACGCCGGCGCTGCCGATCGAGGTGATGACCGGAAAGATCGCGCCCTATATCCTGATCGGGCTGCTGCAGGTCTCGCTGGTGTTGCTGGCGGCGCGCTTCATCTTCGAAGTGCCGTTCCAGGGCAACCTCGTGTTGCTCCTCGCAGGAGTGCTGATTTTCATTGCGGCCAATCTGACGCTCGGCATCACCTTCAGTTCCCTCGCCCGCAACCAATTGCAGGCGATGCAGATGACTTTTTTCTTCTTCCTGCCGTCGATGCTGCTTTCCGGCTTCATGTTTCCGTTCCGCGGCATGCCTTACTGGGCGCAGGTGATCGGCAACGTCTTGCCGCTGACGCATTTCCTGAATCTGGTGCGGGGGCTGATGCTGAAAGGCAACTCTTTCGTGGATCTGTGGCCGAGCCTGTGGCCGATCCTGGTGTTCATGTTCGTGGTCATGGCGCTTGGCCTGACGGTATATCGAAGAACGCTGGATTGAGGATAAAAAAAGGCCGGTCCCTGGACAAGAGACCGGCCAAAGCGGCGGGGCTGGAGGCCCCGCCCGCACAGGCGGTGAAGTGCGTCAGATGGGGTCTGGCATCGCGGGACCCATTCCGATGCGACGCTGGATGATCTGATCGCGATCGGTTGCGCTGTTTCGCAGCGCCTTGAGCAGTGTCGAATCGTCCGCGGGGCCCGGGTCGAGACGCTGCGCATCAGGCGGCGCGTCGAAGGCGCGCCCCTGGGCGATGGCGAAAGCGGTAAACAAAGTCTGGGTCTTCATCCTCGTTGCCTCCTGGCTGCGGCGGTTGATCGGTGAGCGCGGCGCCATGTTGCTCAGCAGTACGGCGTCATGGAAGCGCTGCGAAAGTGGTTGCTACCCCGGCGTCTCGCGGTATCATCCGGTTAGACTTTCAGGCTTTTCGGGGGAGGGGCCATGTCGCAGGCCGTCGCGGTGGTGGAGGCGCTCAAGCGTGCGCTGAAGGCGAAGAAGCTGACTTATGCGCATGTCGCGCGCGAGCTGAAGATGAGCGAGGCCAGCGTCAAGCGCATGTTCGCCTCGCATCACTTCACGCTGAAGCGCTTCGAGCAGATCTGCACGTTCGCCGGCCTCGGACTGACGGAGCTGGCGCGCGAAGTGGACAGTGAAAAGAACTACATTTCGCACCTGACGCTCGAGCAGGAGCGCGAGGTGGTCGGCAATGCCCGGTTGTTCCTGATCGCGGTGTGCGCGCTCAACCACATGACCCTGGAGCAGATCCTCGCGACCTACGACATTCCGAAAGCGGACTGCATCCAATTGCTGCTGAAACTGGACAAGATCAAATTCCTCGAGCTGATGCCGAATAACCGCATCCGGCTCAAGGTGTCATCGAATTTCGCCTGGCTGCCCAACGGCCCGATCCTGCAGTACTTCATGGCGCGGGCCCAGCACGAATACTTCCGCTCCCGGTTCGACGGTCAGAACGAGATAATCATGGTGGTCAACGCCATGCTTTCACCGGCGTCGAGCGCGCAGTTCGTCGCCAAGCTGCGCAAGGTGGCCGGCGAGTTCACGGAAATGCATAACGACGACAAGCATCTGCCGATCGGCGCACGCCGCCCGGCCAGCGTCGTTCTGGCGCTGCGGCCGTGGGAGCTGGACGACTTCAACAAGCTGCGCCGCAAGCGCAAGGCTCGGGCTGCCTAGGAGCCTGTCGGACTTAGCCTACCGAAATAATCTGAACGATCGGAACGATGCGTTAATCTCTCGGGGTCTAATTTCCCGCGGCTTGCCGCGAACGTTAGACAGAAGTTCTGACTTCATACCCCGCCCCTTGGGGCGGGGTTGTTGATTGGTTTTGTCATAAGCGAGTCCCGTTTAATGATGCCGAGAGTGTAGCCATGGCCAACTTCCGTCCGATAGATCGCGCCACGCCTTATCTGCTGCCACCG
>JAYVMZ010000073.1:0-3476 GCA_043758735.1 Betaproteobacteria bacterium | reverse complement strand
CGGTAGCCGCCACCCGGAGACGCACGCGAACATCGCGGCGCTGGAGTCGTTGCTGTCAGATTAAAACGCGGCGCGAAGCATGCGGGTGCGTCGCGCTGCTCCTACCAAATGCTGCACCGAGACCACCAACTCGCGCTGTTCTGAAATACCCCGCGGCTTGCCGCGGGGTTGTTTATTTAATGCCAGTTCGCAATAGTTATGTGTGCTACCGCACAGACTTTCCCTGCTCATTTGGCATACCATCGCCCACCGGTTGTCGAGGCGATGGGCAGGGTCGGCGTGCGCACCGACAAGGGTTCGAGGACTGCGCGGCTGATTTTCTGGATTCAGACGATAGAGGGGACTACCCCTCCTGAAAGCGCCCCGGCAAGCCGGGGCATCGAAGTGTGTGATTCGGTCAAAGGCATCATGCGGCGGACAGCGAAAGTCCTGTTTTCTTACCCTGGAATTGTTTTCGCTGACCGACGCAGATGGTGAGTGCCCCTGACATTTTCTGTGCGCGCATTCTTCTGGTCGACGATGATGAAGAGAACCTCGAGCTGCTCGGGCAGGTTCTGATTTGGGGCGGGTACACCAGCGTCGCCCTCACGAGGAATCCACGCGAGGTATGCGACCTGCATCGCGCGAATCGCTTTGCGCTGATCCTGCTCGATATCGAAATGCCCGGCATGGACGGTTTCGCGGTCATGGCGGGCCTCAAGCAGATCGAAGTGGAAGCGGGAAACTATCTCCCGGTATTGGCCATTACCGCCAACCACGCCCACAAGTTGCGGGCACTTGAAAGCGGTGCCAGGGATTTCATCAGCAAACCATTCGACCCGCCGGAAATGCTCAGGCGCGTCTACAACTTGCTGGAAGTGCGCCTTTTGCATGACGAGACGCGCCAGCAGCACAAGATGCTCGAAGCGCTGGCGCTGCAAGACCCGCTGACGGGGCTCGCTAATCGGCGGCTTCTCCTCGACAGAATGTCGGTCGCGCTGAGCCAGGCACGCAGAAGCAAGGGTTCCATGGCGGTAATGTATCTGGACCTGGATGGATTCAAGGAAGTCAACGACACGTTGGGACATGGTGCCGGCGACATCCTGCTGAAAGCAGTCGCGGAGCGGCTGACTGGAACGGTGCGCGCAGAGGATACGGTCGCGCGACTGGGCGGCGACGAATTCGTCATGACGTTGCGGCACATCCACAGTGCCGCCGACGCGGGAGCCATGGCCGGCAAAGTCATCGAAGTCCTGTCAAAGCCCTATGAAATAGAGGGACGTATTGTCGAGGTCACCGCCAGTGCAGGGGTCGCAATATATCCAAATGACGACAAGGACGCGGAAACCCTCCTGAAGACGGCCGATACCGCCTTGTATGAGGCAAAGCGCGCCGGCAAGAATACTTTTCGAATCGACGCGCACAGCCTTGCCGCCCACAACGCGCAGGCGGATCGAAAAGTTGAGATCCCGCACCCGGGACGGCACGACCGCGTGTGAGCGCGGGCGCGAATACAGGACGAATCATGAGCGCCAAATTGGACGGAGAAAAGACCACCAGCGATCTCGACAAACTGGCGGTGCTCATCCAGCGCGACCGCGAAGCCTTGCTGTCCCGCTGGCGGCAACAGGTAAAAGAACTTCCCTCGGCGCGCAATCTCGATGTTCCGACGCTCAACGACCACATTCCCGAGCTCATCGATGAACTGGCCGCCGAACTCCAGACAAAATCCGACCAGACGATCCCTGAGGGGCTCAACGCAGGAAGCCCGCCGGTTCACGGTTTGCAGCGCGCCCGGGATGGTTTCGACATCGAGGAAGTCGTCGCGGAATACAACATCCTGCGCGGCTGCATCCACGATCTGGCCCAGGAAAACGGATTGGTCCTGCAAGGCAAACCCTTCCGCATTCTGAATCGCGTTCTGGACGGCGCGATCGGCGTGGCGGTAAAGACGTTCGCCGCGGCGGCCGCACTGGAAGTGCAGCATCGCCGCGAGGACTATCTCGCATTCCTGGCGCACGACCTGCGCACGCCGCTGAGTGCAATTTCGATGACGACGAATGTCCTGGAGCGGATCCTTCCGGCGCCAGACATCAGTGCGGCGCAGACGCATCTTTTCAAAACCCTGCATCGCAATGTGCAACGTCTCAGCGAGCTGGTAAGTAAAGTGATCGAGGAAAACACCAAGCTACTGCCGGAGCATGATTTCAGGCTGGAGCGCCGCGCGTTCGATTTGTGGCCGCTTGTCGAGTCGCTGGTTCAGGATCTCGATCCGCTGGCAATCGGCAAAAAAACGCGGCTGACCAACCAGGTGCCCTATGAGATGGTCGTCTATGCAGACGCCGGTACGCTGCGGCGGGTCTTCCAGAACCTGATCGCCAACGCCATTGAATATACGCCGGGCGGCGAGGTGGTCATCGGTGCCAGGAAGCTCGCACCGGAAGGCAGCGTCGAATGCTGGGTCAGCGACAACGGTGCGGGAATCCCGCAGGAGCGCCTGGAAAAAGTGTTCGACAAGGCCGAAACCGATCCGGAGAAGGAGGGCGGCACCGGTCTGGGTCTCGCCGTCGTCAAGGCGTATGTCGAGGCTCACGGCGGCACGGTGAGCGTCGAAAGCAAGGAAGGCGCGGGTTCGACATTCCGCTTTACGCTGCCGGCGAGGCAAATCGACAGCGCAGCCGGCTCCAATCGTTGAGGGCCGTCCTGCTTGCCCCGTTATACTGATGGCCGGGCACACGCTTTCGTTGCGCATCCAGGACCATTCTCATGACAGCCATTGCCGCCGAAATCGCATCACGCAAACGCGTCGCGCTGGTCGCGCACGACAACAAGAAGCAGGATCTTCTGGAGTGGGCGCGCTACAACCGCGATCTGCTTGCCCATCACGAACTGCTCGCCACGGGCACGACCGGCAAGCTTCTGGAAGAGGCGCTGAAAACGCCGATCGTGAAACTGCAAAGCGGCCCGCTGGGCGGCGACTTGCAGATCGGCGCGAAAATTTCGGAAGGCCTCATCGACTTCGTGATTTTTTTCTGGGATCCGCTCGAGCCGCAGCCTCACGATCCGGATGTCAAGGCGTTGATCCGCATCGCGGTCGTATGGAATATCCCGGTGGCCTGCAACCGCGCCACGGCCGACTTCGTCATTTCGTCGCCGCTGATGTCGTCGGCCTACCAGCGCGCACTGCCCGACTATCAAGGTTACCTCGATCGCGCCCGGCGCCCGTAGGGCGAATAGTTCCTACGGATATGTTTACCACAGAGACACAGAGGACACGGAGGACACGGAGGAAAGCGAAAGAAATGGATGATGTATAGGCAATTCGCTGGTCGATCGATCACGGATATTCTGGCGCGGCTGTCATTTCCATTAGAATCTTCCTTTTCGGTTTTTCTTTGTGTCCTCTGTGCCTCTGTGGTGAAAATATGTTTTCGAAGATTCAGGTCGAGGAGATAAATACATGAAAGTGTTCATCACGGGAGGCGGGGGGTTTCTTG
>JAYVMZ010000072.1:0-6156 GCA_043758735.1 Betaproteobacteria bacterium | reverse complement strand
ATAATAGAAATCGTTCCCGGACCGGACTTCCCGACCAAGGGGATCATCTACGGCACCGCTGGCGTCAAGGAGGGATACCGAACCGGTCGGGGCCGCGTGGTCATTCGCGCACGGACCCACGTCGAGGAACTGGAAAAAGGCAACCGCCAGGCGATTGTCATTGATGAGTTGCCCTACCAGGTCGGCGGCGACCAGGTTTTGAAGCGCATCAGCGAGCTGGTAAGCGAGAAGAAGATCGAAGGAATTTCCGATCTGAGGAACGAGTCCGACAAGAAGGGGATGCGGCTCGTAGTGGAACTCAAGCGCGGCGAAGTGCCCGAAGTCATCCTGAATAATCTGTACAAAGAAACGCAGATGCAGGACACCTTTGGCATGAACATGGTGGCGCTGGTCGAAAACCAGCCGCGCCTGCTCAATCTGAAGGAAATCCTCGACGCGTTTCTGCGCCACCGCCGCGAGGTTATCACCCGCCGTACGGTATTTGAGCTCAGGAAGGCGCGAGACCGGGGACATGTCCTTGAGGGCCTCGCGGTCGCGCTTTCCAATGTCGACGAAATCATTGCCCTCATCAAGACGGCAGCGGCGCCGGCGGAGGCGAAGCGGGAACTGATGTCGAGGGTCTGGCATTCGCAGCTGGTCGAATCGATGCTGGCACGGGCTGATGTGGGAGCGGACTCGCGACCCGAAGGGCTGTCGACGGAATTCGGGCTGCAGCCAGACGGGTATCGGCTCTCCGAGGTACAGGCCCAGCGTATCCTCGAAATGCAGCTGCAGCGGCTTACCGGTCTGGAGCAGGAAAAGATAGTCAACGAGTACAGGGAGGTCATGGATACCATCGCCGACTTGCTCGACATCCTGGCAAAGCCCGAACGCATCACCGCGATTATCGCGAAGGAATTGACGCAGACGCGGGATGAATTCGGCGAGGCGCGCCGCAGCGAGATCGTCATGAATGCACAGGACCTCAGCATGGAGGACCTGATCGCGCCGGAAGACGTCGTCGTGACGCTGTCTCACAGCGGTTACGTCAAAGCGCAGCCCCTGGCCGATTACCGCGCGCAAAAGCGCGGCGGCCGCGGCAAGCAGGCGACGGCGACCAAGGAAGACGATTTCATCGACAACCTGTTCATCGCCAATACCCACGATTACGTGCTGTGCTTCTCCAGTCGCGGGCAGTTGTACTGGATCAAGGTATACAACGTGCCGCAAGGCGGCCGTGCCAGCCGCGGCAAGCCCATCGTGAATCTGCTTCCGCTGACGGAAGGCGAGAAGATCACGGCGATCCTGCCGGTGCGCGAGTTCGACGAGAACAAGTTCATATTCATGGCGACCGCCAACGGCACGGTCAAAAAGACCCCGCTGTCCGATTTTTCCCGTCCGCGGCCTTCCGGCATCATCGCCGTCGACCTCGACGAGGGTGATTACCTGATTGGCGTTGCGCTGACCGAAGGCCGGCACGACATCATGTTGTTCTCGGACGAGGGCAAAGCCGTTCGCTTCGACGAGCAGGACGTGCGCCCGATGGGACGTGTCTCGCGTGGTGTGCGGGGCATGAGGTTGCCCGGCGGACAGAAAGTGATCTCGCTGCTCGTGGCCGAGAACGAATCCATTTCGGTTTTGACGGCCACGGAGAACGGTTTCGGCAAGCGTACGCCGATTACCGAGTACACCCGCCATGGCCGGGGTACGCAGGGCATGATCGCGATTCAGACCAGTGCTCGCAATGGCAACGTGGTTGCCGCCACGCTCGTCGAAGACAAGGACGAGATCATGCTCATCACAACCGGCGGCGTGCTGATTCGCACACGCGTGGCGGAAATCCGGGAAATGAGCCGGGCCACCCAGGGCGTTACCCTGATCAACCTCGGTTCGGACGAGAAGCTGGCCGGATTGCAGAAAATCGTCGACACCGATGACGCAAGCGAAGTCCTCGACGCGGGCGCGGCGGAAGAGGGTGCTGATCCGGCTGGAATCGAAGACGGCCCGCCAGAAGGCGATCAGGACGGTTCCGACGAACAGACCTGACGCCGGATGCGTCGGGGGAAACACTTCAAGAAAACGGAGCGGCAAAGTGGGGAGAGTATTCAATTTCAGTGCGGGACCCGCGGTTTTGCCGCAGCAGGTTCTGGAAAAAGCGCGCGACGAGATGCTGGACTGGCACGGTTCGGGCATGTCGGTCATGGAAATGAGTCACCGCGGCAAGGAATTCATCGCCATCCATGCGCACGCTGAAGCCAGCCTGCGCGAGTTGCTGGCCATCCCGCAGAACTACAAAGTACTGTTCCTGCAAGGCGGGGCGATCGCCGAAAACGCGATCGTGCCGATGAACCTGCTGCGCGGCCGCAGCGTCGCCGACTACGTCAACACCGGCGAATGGTCGAAGAAGTCGATCAAGGAAGCGAAGAAGTACTGCAACGTAAACGTCGCGGCCTCAAGCGAAGACCGCAATTTCTCCTATGTCCCTCCGCGCGAATCCTGGCGATTGAGCAAGGACGCCGGGTATGTGCACATCTGCTCCAACGAAACCATCGGCGGCATCGAGTATCACTGGATTCCCGATACCGGCGAAGTTCCACTGGTCGCCGATATGTCCTCGCACATACTGTCCCGCCCGGTCGATGTCTCGAAGTACGGCCTGATCTATGCGGGAGCGCAGAAAAACATCGGCCCGGCAGGGTTGACGATCATCATCGTGCGTGATGACCTGATCGGGCAGGCTCTGCCGATTACGCCCTCGGCTTTCGACTACAAGCAACAGGCCGAAAGCGATTCCATGCTCAATACGCCGCCCACCTACGCCATTTATATCGCGGGCCTGGTATTCGACTGGCTGAAGCAGCAGGGCGGCCTGGGAGAGATTGAGAAACGCAATGTCGCCAAGGCGGGGCTGCTCTACGACTACCTGGACCAGAGCGGCTTTTTCGTCAGCCCGATCGACAAGCGCGATCGGTCGCGCATGAACGTGCCGTTCAAGCTCAAGGATGAAGCGCTGGACGAGGTTTTTCTGAAGGGCGCTCAGCAGCGCGGCATGCTGCAGCTGAAAGGCCACCGTTCCGTTGGTGGCATGCGCGCCTCCATTTACAACGCGATGCCGATCGAAGGCGTCCAGGCATTGGTCGGCTATCTGCGGGAATTCGAGCAAAGCCATGGTTGAGCATGTGCGCATTCTGACCTTGAATGCCATTTCGGCGATCGGCTTGCAGCGGCTTCCGGCGGAGCGCTATTCGGTTGGCACGCAGATCGATTCTCCGGATGCGATCCTGGTGCGTTCCCATGACATGAAGGCGATGCCCATCGCGGCTTCGGTGCGTGCGATCGGCAGGGCGGGGGCGGGGACCAACAACATCCCGGTGGCCGACATGAGCAAGCGTGGTGTCCCGGTGTTCAATGCGCCGGGTGCCAATGCCAATGCGGTCAAGGAATTGGTGTTGGCCGGAATGCTCATCGCCGCGCGCAACCTCGTGCCCGCAATCCGTTTCACCGATGGCTTGTCCGGAACCGACGAGGAGATCGACCGGAAAGTCGAGGACGGCAAGAAGAATTTTGCGGGCATGGAGCTTCCACAGCACGTGCTCGGCATCATCGGCCTTGGGAAAATCGGCAGCCTGGTCGCCGATGCGGCGATCAAACTCGGCATGGATGTATTCGGCTATGACCCGGAGATCACGGTGGATGCCGCCTGGAGCCTGCCTTCACAGGTAAGGAAGGCGCACAGCATCGAGGAAGTGCTCCGCGGCAGCGATTTCGTGACGTTGCATGTTCCTTTGCTCGACGCCACTCGCAATCTGATCGATGCCAAACGCATTCGTCTGATGAGACCCGGCGCGGTGCTGCTCAATTTTTCACGCGACGGCATCGTGGACAACGACGCCGTGCTTGACGCGCTGAACGCAAAAAAACTCAAGGCCTACGTCTGCGATTTTCCCGGCAGCCGGTTCAATGGACATCCGGCCGTGGTGGCGACGCCGCATCTGGGCGCTTCGACGCTGGAAGCCGAGGAAAATTGCGCCATCATGGTGGTCGACCAGGTGCGCGATTATCTGGAAAACGGCAACATTCGTAATGCCGTGAATTTTCCGGATGTGGTCATGCTCAGGGAATCGCCTTACCGGCTCGGCATCGCCAATGCCAATGTACCCAACATGGTGGGGCAGATTTCGACGGCGGTCGCCCAGGCCGGATTGAACATTCACAACATGTTGAACAAATCCCGGAAGGACATGGCCTACACGCTGGTTGACGTCGATAGTGCGGTATCCCGCCAGGTTATCGACCGCATCGGGGCCATCGCCGGCGTGCTCGCCGTTCACTATCTTCCGGCTGCCTCCTAACCATGGCGGACAACCTCAAGCAATTGCGTGCGCGCATCGATGCGCTGGACCTCGAGATCCTCAAACTGGTCAGCGAGCGCGCATCGACCGCGCATGCCATCGGCAAACTGAAGGACGACGGTACGGTTTATCGCCCGGAGCGTGAAGCCCAGGTGCTGCGGCGGCTGACGGAGAACAATCCTGGCCCGTTGCCCGACAAGGTGGTCATGCACCTGTTCACCGAAGTCATTTCCGCCTGCCGTGCGCTGGAGGACGCCTTCTCGGTTGCGAGCCTCGGTCCGCGTGGAACATTCAGCGAAGAGGCGGTGGTCAAGCATTTCGGTGCCCAAGCGCCGGTCGTATTGTGCAATTCCATCGATGAGGTTTTTCGATCTGTGGAATCCGGCAACGTCGGTTACGGGATGGTGCCGCTGGAAAATTCGACCGAGGGCGCGGTAGGACGCACCATGGACCTGTTGTTGTCCTCGCCATTGAAGATTTGCGGCGAAGTGCTGTTGCCGGTCCATCAGAACCTGTTGTCGACGGGCAGCGACATTGCGGCTGTCAAACGCATCTATTCTCATGCGCAGAGCCTGGCCCAGTGCAACCGCTGGCTCGTGCAGAATTGTCCGCATGCAGAACGTGTCCCGGTGGCAAGCAACGCGGAAGCGGCAAAGCGGGCGCAGGATGATACCGATTCCGCGGCCATTGCCGGGCGATCGGCGGCCGGACACTATGGCTTGTCGGTGCTGGCCGGCAATATTGAAGACGAACCGAACAACACCACCCGCTTTGTAGTGATATCCCGGCAGGAAGTTGCACCTTCTGGCAATGACAAGACTTCGCTGGTGATGTCCACGCGGAATGTGTCTGGCGCCATGCACGAACTGCTCACGCCCCTGGCCAGGAACGGCGTGAGCATGACGCGGCTGGAATCCCGGCCTTCCCGCACCGGACTCTGGGAGTACGTATTTTTTCTGGACATGGAAGGCCACCAGAACGAAGAGAAAGTGGCGCGAGCGCTCGAAGGAATGCGCGAACTGGCGGCGTTCCTGAAAGTTCTCGGTTCCTACCCGGTCGCCGTGCAATGAAGGCCGCCCCTACAGTGCAGCAGGTCGATATCTGCGAACGGGCGCCCAGCTATGTCCGCGCCATCGCCCCTTATCAGCCAGGCAAGCCCGTTTCCGAACTGGCGCGCGAAATGGGGATTCCGGAAGAGAGCATTGTCAAACTCGCATCGAACGAGAATCCGCGCGGCGCCAGCCCGAGGGCGATCACGGCAATGCGCATTGCCATCGAGGAGACCGGGCGCTATCCGGATGGCAATGGGTTTGCGCTCAAGGACGCGTTATCGAAACGCTACGGGCTGACGCCGGAGCGCATCGTGCTGGGTAACGGTTCCAACGACGTGCTAGAGATGGCGGCACGGGCTTTCCTGGCGCCCGGTACTTCGTCCGTGTATTCGCAACATGCTTTTGTAGTTTATTCGCTGGCAACCCAGGCAATCGGCGCGACAGGCATCGTCGCTCCGGCGAGCGATTTCGGCCACGACCTGGACGCGATGGCAAAGGCGGTACGCAGCGATACGCGTGTGGTCTTTGTCGCCAATCCGAATAATCCGACCGGCACCTGGCTCACGCCGCAGGCGGTCCGTGCTTTCCTGCAAAAAATTCCGGCGGATGTGCTGGTGGTGTTGGATGAAGCCTACAACGAATATCTGGATGCGGAAGATCGCAGTGACGCAGTACGCTGGAGTGACGAATTCCCGAACCTGGTCGTGTCGCGCACCTTCTCCAAGGCGTATGGCTTGGCCGGCTTGCGGGTGGGCTATGGATTTTCGCATCCG
>JAYVMZ010000071.1:0-21314 GCA_043758735.1 Betaproteobacteria bacterium | reverse complement strand
GCTTGAACCAGGACACAATCGATCTACCGCTTCCCCGTCCCCAAGTCCGGCCAGACCTGGGAACACAAACAACTTACACGTACAAAGCGAACATACAAGACACAGAGGTACAGAGAACAACGAATACGGAAGGACTGGAGCGGCCGGATAAGAATGGACTATGAACGTCGCCTCGCCTGCCGTCCCATACCTTTGCATATGTTCCCGCTTTGATCCTCTCCTTGCCTCTGTGTCTCTATGGTGAAAAATCTTCAGGTGTTTTGAATAACGATCTTCGGAAAAACCGCACTGTGATCTTTTGCCAGTTCCGCAATGCGGGCGGCGACCTTGCGTGCGATCTCCTTGTAGATCTGCGCCGAACGGCTGTCCGGCTCGGCAACCACCGTCGGCTTGCCGGAATCCGCGTGCTCGCGGATCTTGATGTCCAGCGGCAGACTGCCCAGCACATCCACCTTGTAATCCTTGCTCATCTTTGCCGCGCCGCCTTCGCCGAAGATGTGTTCTTCATGGCCGCAATTCGAACAGATGTGCGTGCTCATGTTCTCCACCAGGCCGAGGATGGGCACGCCGACCTTCTCGAACATCTTGAGTCCCTTGCGCGCATCGATCAGCGCAATGTCCTGCGGCGTGGTCACGATAACGGCGCCGGTCACCGGAACTTTCTGCGACAAGGTCAGCTGGATGTCGCCGGTGCCAGGCGGCAGGTCTACCACCAGGTAGTCCAGGTCCTTCCATTGCGTATCGCGCAATAGCTGCTCCAGCGCCTGGGTCACCATCGGGCCGCGCCAGACCATCGGCGTGTCGACGTCTATCAGCAAGCCGATGGACATCGCCTGTACGCCGTAATTCACCATCGGCTCGATGGCCTTGCCGTCCGGCGACATCGGCTTGCCGGACAGGCCCATCATGACCTGCTGGGACGGGCCGTAGATGTCCGCGTCCAGGATGCCGACCGTGGCGCCTTCGGCGGCCAGTGCCAGGGCTAGGTTCACTGCGGTGGTGGACTTGCCTACCCCGCCCTTGCCGGAAGCGACCGCGATGACATTCTTGACCCCGCCCAGCAGCTTGAGCCCGCGCTGCACGGCATGGGGAACGATCTTGACCTGGACGTCGACGCTGACCTTGCCCACCCCGGCGACTTTGCCAATGCGCTGGGTCAATTCCCGGCGAATCGCATCGATGACGCTCTTCGCCGGGTAGCCGAGCACGACTTCCAGGGAAACATCGCTGCCGACGATGCGGATATTCCGGGCCTCCTTGCCGGCGACGTAGTCCTTGCCGGTAGCCGGATCGGTATACGTCTGGAGTGCCGCCTTGACCTGCTCTTCGGTGATCGCCATGCCTGCCGTTGGGGAATCTCGGGGAATCGGAGGGCCGAATTTTATTCCGAATCTCCGGTCAGTAAAGGGTTTTTACACAGGTCCATTTGCTAGAATCCACGCTTTTCCGGCTCGGCACAAATGAAGCGCAGGATTCTCGTCACCTCGGCGCTGCCGTACGCCAACGGCAGCATCCACCTCGGCCACCTCGTGGAATACATCCAGACCGACATCTGGGTGCGCTTCCAGAAGATGCAAGGCCACGAGGTGCATTACGTCTGCGCCGACGACACCCATGGCACGCCGATCATGCTGCGGGCCGACAAGGAGGGGATCACGCCCGAGCAGCTGGTCACTCGGGTCTACGGTGAGCACACCCGCGACTTCGCCGGCTTTGGCGTCGTCTTCGACAACTACTACACCACCAATTCGCCCGAGAACCAGGCCTTCTGCGAAGACATCTACCAGCAACTGCAGGCCAAAGCCCTGATCGCAAAGCGCTCGGTCGAGCAGTTCTACGATCCGGTGAAGGCCATGTTCCTGCCGGATCGCTATATCAAGGGCGAGTGCCCGAACTGCCACTCGAAGGACCAGTACGGCGATTCCTGCGAAGTCTGTGGCAAGACCTACACCCCGACCGACCTGATCGACCCCTACTCCGTCGTGTCCGGAGCCAAGCCGGAGCGCAAGGCGTCGGAACACCACTTCTTCAGGCTATCGGACCGGCGCTGCGAAGAGTTCCTGCGCCAGTTCACCCAGACCGGCGAGTGCCTGCAGCCGGAAGCAGCGAACAAGATGAAGGAATGGCTGGGCGATCCAGGCGACAACAAGCTCGCCGATTGGGATATTTCCCGCGACGCACCCTACTTCGGCTTTCCGATTCCCGGCACCGACAACCAGAAATTCTTCTACGTCTGGCTGGACGCGCCAGTGGGCTACTTCGGCAGCTTCCGCAACTACTTCGAGAAGAACGGCCGGTCGCAGAAGGAGATCGACGAGTTCCTGCGCCCGGGCAGCGACACCGAGATGATGCATTTCATCGGCAAGGACATTCTCTATTTCCACGCCCTGTTCTGGCCGGCGATGCTGGAATTCGCCGGCTACCGCGTGCCGACGAAAGTCTTTGCGCACGGCTTCCTGACGGTGGACGGACAGAAGATGTCCAAGTCGCGCGGCACCTTCATCACGGCAGAAAGCTATCTCCAGCAGGGCCTGAATCCGGAATGGCTGCGCTACTACTATGCGGCGAAGCTCAATTCGACGATGGAAGACATCGACTTGAGCCTCGATGATTTCGTGGCGCGGGTGAACAGCGACCTGATCGGCAAGTACGTGAACATCGCCAGTCGGTGCGCGGGATTCATCACAAGCCGGTTCGAGGGAAAATTGGCGGCTCCCGCGATTGAATGGACGACCAGACTTCACTCAGAGTTCATGTCTGGAGAATCCTGGAATCGCATTGGTCTCTATTACGCAGATCGGGAATACGGGAAAGCTATTCGAGAGGTTATGCGGCTAACCGATATAGCAAACCAGTACATTGATGAGAAGAGGCCTTGGGATCTGGCAAAACTAGCAGGTACGGAGGAACAATTACATCAAGTTTGTAGCCTCGGCATCAACTTGTTCTGGCTTCTTACGGTCCATCTCCGTCCAGTGTTGCCAAATGTTGCCACAAAGGTTCAAGAGTTCCTCAATCTCAGTGATAGCCAGATGCAATGGGATCAGCGCGCAGTTCTACCCGTTGGTCATGAAATTAGAAAATACACTCATCTAATGACCCGCATCGACCAGAAGCAGATCGCCGCGCTGGTCGAAGCGAACAAGGAAAGCCTGCAACCCGCACCGCAAAGCCATTCGCCGCAGCGCCATGCCCAGCATCAGGAGAAAGCCGTGGAAGCGACAACCGCCCCGAGTACCATCACGATTGATGACTTCAGCAAGGTCGACCTGCGCGTCGCGCGCATCGTGAGCGCGGAACACGTCGAAGGCGCCGAAAAGCTGCTCAAGCTGCAACTCGACATCGGCACCGAGACCCGCCAGGTATTCGCCGGCATCAAGTCGGCCTACGATCCGGCCAAGCTGGTCGGCCGCCTGACGGTCATGATCGCGAACCTGCAGCCGCGCAAGATGCGCTTCGGCGAATCGCAGGGCATGGTGCTGGCGGCAAGCGGCGAGGGTCCGGGCATTTTCCTGCTGTCGCCCGATGACGGGGCGCTGCCGGGAATGAAAGTGAAGTAAATCCGTGACGACGTGACTGTCGCGATTATTGTGACTGCCGCAGCCGTCCTACTGGCAGTTCCGCGACAGTCACGGCACTTATGAAAATCACCCGCCGCCTTCGCATCTCCGGCCGCGTACAGGGGGTGTTCTTCCGCGAGTCGATGCGGCTGCGAGCGGAGCAGCTCAAGGTAACCGGATGGGTACGCAACTGCGCGGATGGAACCGTCGAGGCCGTTGCACAGGGCGATGCGTTCGAAGTTGGACGCCTGATCGAATGGGCGCAGCGCGGGTCGGATGCGGCGATGGTTGAAAAGGTCGATGTCGAATCGGTGGCGGAAAACGTTCGCTACGCCGCCTTCGACAAAAAACCCACTACCTAATCAAAAACTATCACCACAGATACCCTTCGTGCGCAGCACATCGGGTATCTGTGGTGATAGTTTTTGATTAGATAGATTGCCGCGTGCTACATCAGCGAAGCAAGTTCCTCCGGAGCATGCGTCCGCAACAGCAGGTTCCGCATCATCCAGGCTTTTTCCTGGTCGACCTTCTCGAAGTACTGCACGTCCCCCGCAATCAGCGCCGCAACTGGAACCCCGTCGCGATACATCACGCGGTTGCTGTAGATCGCCGCCACACGCGAACCCGGCGTGACGATTCCGGCAAGGTTTAGCGGATCGACGCCACTCACGACCAGCAGACGTCCGGATTTCTCCGCGCTACGCACACCGCGCAGCACGCCGACCGCTTCGGGCAACGCGAACTGCTCGCCTGAAAAGCCGGCGACGAAGCGCCCGCCGCGGATCTCGCCACGGGTTTCCAGCCGGCGGCAGGCCATCAGCAACTCGCGCCAGGGCGGCAGCCAGTCGGCCTCCCGCGCCAGCATTCTCCAGAAGATCACGCCGTAACGTTTCAGCAGCGTGCGGGCTATCTGCTCGGCGGCCTCCCGCTCGAGGGTGATAGTGTTGCTGCTCGCGGCCTTGCGTCGGATCAAGGCCCAGCGGCCGGCATCTTCGACACCGAACACCGTCGTGCGCCGGCGGCGTCCGCCACCGATCGGTTTGCGACGATCAGCGGGCAGCAACAGCGCCCGCAAGCCGCTGAAGCCATCCGAATTGATCAATCCGGCCGCCGTCAGTTCGCGCAAAGCGTCTTCAATGAAAGTGCGCGGCTGATCCAGGCCTTCCGCAATGTCGTCGAAGAAAGAGGCGCCGTGTTGCGCGAGATACTCCGCGACGGCCTGCGCGCGCGTGCTGACGCGGACGGACTGAGGATCGGCCGTCCGCGTCAGCGCGGTCCATACCGAAAGATTTTTCCGCGTCAGCAGGGTGATGGGCGTACTGCGCACGGGACTCGGGCCCTGCGTGCGCGATGCATCCACCTTCGGCGCTTCCAGGCGCGTCCACACCACGCGGCCCGCGCGACACAGGTCATCGAGCCAATGCGGCTCGTATCCGGAAACACGCGCCGGGATCAACTCAGTTTCCCACGATCCGGCAGCGGCTTCGAAGCCCTCGAGTTGCGAGACCACCGCCGCAACTGCATCCGGACCTTCCATGCGCTCGCCGACGTGCTGCCAGTCGAACAGGAATTGCATATAGTCCGCTCCGGAAACCGGCTCGATCTCCTGCCGCAGGCGCTTGACGGTGTAACGGGTGATGCGCGCCAGCAACCGGCGTTCGCACCACTCGGTGCCGGCTCCCTGCGTAAAGTTGCCGCGCATGACGAAGCCTTCCCCTTCGAGCGCCAGCAATGCAATGTCGACGTCGCCCACCGGCACGACGATCGATTCGGCAAGGCTCACCGCCGTGACGGGACCCAGGCCTTCGAGGCGGCCGCGCACGATTTCCACCAGCGCCTTCTCGCGCGACCAGGTTTTAGCGTACTCCGCGGGTACGCCTATCGGCGGCACCACCAGCGCGGCGGGATGCGCGGCGTGGAATTCCGGCAGGCGTTCTGCTGCGACGAGAAGTGCCGCGCTATCCGGCTGCCCGGCTGGCACGATCCGCGTAATCCGCTTGTCGCGGATGAGCTCATTGAGCAGCGGTGCCCATGCCGGTTGCCGAGCGACTTCCTGCTCCATGAGCAAACCCAGCCAGCCGAGCGCATCGTGCAGCTCGTCCGCCGACTCGGCCTGCGGCCAGGCCTCGTCGCGGACCCGCGCAATAGCTTCGGGGTCGAGCCGCCCGATGTCGGCCGCGCTTTCCGGATCGAGCCAGCGGCGGCTGACCACCGCCTGTGTTCGGCGCTCTTCCAGCGGCGCATCGTCGAGGAAGGCGTAGGGACGAGCCGACAGGATTTCCAGCGCGAGCGGCGAAGGTTCGACCAGGTCGCGCGTTTCGATCTCGACTTCGCCGGTTTCGATCGCGCGCAACAGGCTCTCGAAGCCTTCGATGTCCATCGCCTCGAACAGGCAATCGTCAATGGTTTGCTTTACCAGCGGATGGTCGGGAATCTCGCGATCGCCGACGATGTTCTCCTGACAGGCGAGCTGGTCGGGAAATACGGCCGCTACCAGATCCTCGGCTTCCATGCGCTGCAGTTGCGGCGGAATCTTGCTGCCGCCGCGAAAACGCGGCAGCGCCAGGGCAATCGACGCGTCCCAGCGCCAGCGCGTCAGGAACATCGGTGCATCGAGCAATGCCTGGATCAATACCGTGCGCGCGCTGTTCGAATGCAGGTAACGCCCGACTTCTTCCAGCGGAAAACTGTGCGTGGCGGTCAGTGAAAGGATGATCGCGTCTTCCGTCGCCGCGGCCTGCAGCTCGAAATTGAACTTGCGGCAAAAGCGCTTGCGCAGGGCCAGCCCCCACGCGCGATTGATGCGATTGCCGTAAGGCGAATGGATGACGAGCTGGGTGCCGCCGCTTTCGTCGAAGAAACGCTCCATGACCAGTCGTTGCTGCGTCGGCAACAACCCGAGCGCGGCTTTTGCACCCCCGAGATAGTCGACCACCTGCGTGGCGGCACCCGCGGCGATGCCGACTTCCTCGACCAGATAGTCCAGCGTGGCCCGCACATCCGGTAGCCGCTTCTCTACGTCGGCGCGCAACCTCGACACAGCGAACGATACTTCGTCGCTGCGTGCCGGTGCTTCGCCAAGCCAGAACGGAATCGAAGGCGGCATGCCTTCTGCGTCCTCGACGCGAACCCGGCCGGCCTCGACGCGCAGGATGCGATACGACGTGTTGCCGAGCTGGAACACGTCGCCGGACAGACTCTCGACGGCGAAGTCTTCATTGACCGTGCCGACGATGATGTCCTGCGGCGACAGCACGACAGGGTAGTCGGCGGTATCGGGAATCGTGCCGCCGGATGTCACCGCGGTCAGCCGCAATCCGTCGCGCGGCCGCAACTTGCGGTTGACCGCATCGCGATGGATCAGCGCGCGCTTGCGGCCGCGGCGCGTCGAGAAGCCTTCCGCCAGCATCTGCAGGACCTCGCCATACTCCTTCAGCGTGAGGTCGCGATAAGGCCAGGCACGCCGCATCAGGTTGAAGAGCTCTTCCTCATCCCATTCGCCGCAGGCCACCTCGGCCGCGATCTGCTGGGCGAGCACGTCCAATGGCTTCTCTGGAATGACAAGGCGGTCGAGTTCTTCACGCCGCACGGAGTCGAGCATGGCTGTGCATTCGACAAGGTCGTCGCGCGATACAGGGAACAGCCTGCCCTTGGGCAATCCGCCGACTGCATGGCCCGACCGGCCGACCCGCTGCAACAGCGCGGCGATCCTGCGCGGCGTGGATAGCTGGCAGACCAGATCGATGTGTCCGATGTCGATGCCCAGCTCGAGGGAGGCCGTGGCGACCAGTGCCTTGAGTTCGCCGCGCTTGAGCCGCTGTTCCGCGTTCAGTCGCTGCTCGCGCGCCATGCTGCCGTGATGGGACGTGACCTGGTCGTCACCGAGGCGCTCGGACAACGCACGAGCCGCACGCTCGGCGAGACGCCGCGTATTGACGAACACCAGCGTCGAGCGATGCTCGCGGATCAGTTCCGCGAGCCGGTCATAGACCTGGGTCCAGACTTCGGCCGACATGACGGCTTCCAGCGGCGATTCCGGCACTTCAAGCGCGAGGTCGCGCTTGCGTACGTGGCCGGTGTCGACGATGGTGCAGGCGTTCGAATCGAACAGCCCACCGGACTGGCCGCCCCCCACCAGGAAACGAGCCACTTCCTCGATCGGCTTCTGCGTTGCCGACAGGCCCACACGGGTCAGTTGTCCACCCGTCAGATGCTGCAGGCGTTCGAGCGACAGCGCGAGATGCACGCCACGCTTGTTTGGCGCGATGGCGTGGATTTCGTCGACGATGACGGTGCGCGTGCTCGCCAACATCTTGCGGCCGGATACGCTGGTCAACAGGATGTAGAGCGATTCCGGCGTCGTCACCAGAATATGCGGCGGCTTGCGTCGCATGCGTTCGCGCTCCGACTGCGGCGTATCGCCGGTGCGCACCACGGTACGGATGTCCACATCCGGCAGGCCGGATTCAAACAATTCCTTGCGGATCCCGGCCAGCGGCTCGTCCAGGTTTTTCTGGATGTCATTCGACAGCGCTTTCAGCGGCGAGACATAGACGACATGGATCTCGTCGCGCAACTCGCCACGCACGCCCAGGCGAATAAGTGCATCGATGGTCGCGAGGAAGGCGGCGAGCGTCTTGCCCGAACCGGTGGGCGCTGCAATCAGCGCGTTGTTGCCTGAACTGATCGCCGGCCAGGCCTGGATCTGCGGCTCGGTCGGCGCAGGGTAGGTGCGGCGGAACCAGTTCGCTACCGCGGGATGGAAATTATCGAGAACGCTCACGGATCTTTTGCTCCGGCCTTGTCCTGGCGCTAATCCGCCACTTCAAGGTGGAACGAACTGATTAATCTTTCCAGGTAAACCGCAGCCGCGGAATCGCCCTCCGCCGGGGCCCAGTAGGCCTTCTCTCCGTTCCCAAGCGGCAAGTAAGGGCCGGCTTTGGCCTCGAAGATGACCGATCCGGGCTCGAGGGCGACAAAGGTGTGCCAGGTTGCGTGCGGTATGTCGACGCCTAGCGCGCCACTTCCCGCGCGCAACACAGCTTGCTGGACGATCCCGCCTTTGTCATCGAAAATCACCAGGCCCACGGCACCGCGCAAAACAACCAGCGTTTCGTCCTTGGCGGGATCGAGGTGCCGATGCGGCTGGACATAAGAGTCGGGCTCGATCGCGTTCAACAGTCGGTTGGCGGGTGCCGTATCCTGCAGATGAAAGTTGAAATTCTTGCGGCGACGCGCACTGACGGCCGCTTGCGCGGAGACGGCATCGAGCAATCGCGAATCGATAATTTTTACCGGATTCATTGGTACACGACCTGGACGTTCCTGGGTTCCAGCCATTTTCCGAGTTCCGAGATTAAATTGTCGTCTGGCCTGATTTTCCAGTCCTCTCCCAGATCGAACTCCGCCACGGCATTGCCGTTGGTATACGCGATCGACACGCGCAGGCTGCCGTTGCGATAGGGTTCGAGCACTTTTTTCAGCTTCTTCGCGTCGGCCGCGCCGTTGATCGACAGCTTGAGGTTGCGGCCGAAGCGGGCACGCACACCGGCGAGGTCGTGGATCTTTTCCGCGGCAATGCGCATGACCACGTCCGCTCCGTCTTCGCCACCGCGACGGAAGGAACGCACCTTGGCCTCGACCAGTACCACCGCGTCCTCACGGACCAGATTGCGGTGCCGGTCCAGCACCTCGTCGTAAACGACGACTTCCACGCGCGCGGTACCGTCGGACAGCATCATGACCATCATGCGGCCGCTGGCGGTTTTCTGCATCCGGACCGACTCGACCACACCGGCGATGTGCTGCTGCCGCGCGCCTTCCTCCGGCGACGGGGGTAGCAATTTCGACAGCCGCGTCCGCACCACGGACGAAAACTCTTCTTCGTAAAACTTGAAGGGATGGCCGCTGTAGTAGAAACCGAGTGCGAGTTTTTCATGCTGCAGGCGCTCTGCATCGTCCCAGCGTGGCGCGTCGATCAACTTCGGCCCTTCGACCGTCGCTGAAGATTCGCCGAACAGGCTGACTTGCGAAGCGGACCGGCTGGCCTGCTCCCCTGCTTCCATGGCGATGCCGACCGAGGCCAGCAAGCTGGCACGATGCGGGTTGATCGAATCGAATGCCCCGGCTCGCACCAGCGATTCGATGACGCGGCGGTTGACGATGCGCCGGTCCACGCGCAGGCAGAAGTCGAACAAATCCTTGAAGGGACTGGTAGCGCGCGCTGCGATGATGTGCTCGATCGCCGATTCGCCCGTGCCCTTGATTCCACCCAGGCCGTAGCGAATGCTTTTTTCATCCACCGGCACGAAACGGTATTCGCTCGCGTGAATGTCCGGGGGCAACATTTCCAGCTTGTTGGCGATGGCGTCCTCATGGAATTGCTGCACCTTGTCGGTATCGTCCATGATCGCCGACATGTTGGCGGCCATGAACGCAGCGGGATGATGCGCCTTGAAATAAGCCGTCTGGAAAGCAACCAGCGCGTAAGCGGCAGCGTGCGATTTGTTGAAACCATAACCGGCGAACTTCTCCATCAGGTCGAAGATTTCGTCGGCTTTCACCGGGGTCAGGCCGTTTTTGCCGGCGCCTTCGCGGAAAATGCTGCGATGCTGCGCCATTTCTTCGGCCTTCTTCTTGCCCATCGCGCGGCGCAGCAGATCGGCGCCCCCGAGGCTGTAGCCGCCGATGATCTGCGCCATCTGCATGACCTGCTCCTGGTAGACCATGATGCCGTAGGTCTCGGCCAGAATCTTCTCGACGCGCGGATCGGGATAACCGAATTTTTTGCCATGCTTGCGCTGGATGAAATCCGGAATGAGCTCCATCGGACCAGGGCGGTACAACGCCACCAGCGCGATGATGTCCTCAAAGCGGTCCGGGCGCGCCTGCTTGAGCAGATCGCGCATGCCGCGCGATTCGAACTGGAATACGGCCGTAGTATTGGCGCTGGCGAAAATCTTGTAAGACTCGATGTCGTCCAGCGGCAACTGGTCAAGCACGATGTTCGCCTGCGGATCGAGGCGCTTGATGAATCGCAGCGTCCAGTCGAGGATGGTCAGCGTGGTCAGGCCGAGAAAGTCGAACTTCACCAGGCCGATCGCCTCGACGTCATCCTTGTCGAGCTGCGATACCGCGCTATCTGACCCTGACGCAGTGTACAGCGGGCAAAAATCACTCAACTTGCCCGGCGCGATCAGCACGCCGCCGGCGTGCATGCCGACGTTGCGGCTCAAGCCTTCAAGCTGTCCCGCCAGCGCAAGCAATTCCCGGGTTTCCTCCTCGGACTCTTCGCGCTCCTTCAACCGCGGCTCCATCTCGCGCGCCATCTGCAGGGTGATCAGCTTGCCGGGCTGAAACGGGATCAGTTTCGCCAGCTCGTCGGTGCGGCTGTAATTCCACTCCATGACGCGGCCGACGTCGCGCACCACGGCCTTCGCAGCCATGGTGCCGAAGGTCACGATCTGCGAAACCGAATCATTGCCATATTTCTGGCGCACGTAGTCGATCACTCTGTCGCGGCCGTCCTGGCAGAAGTCCACGTCGAAGTCCGGCATCGATACGCGTTCCGGATTCAGGAAACGTTCGAACAGCAGCCCATAGCGCAGTGGATCGAGATCGGTGATGCCCAGCGAGTAGGCCACCAGCGAGCCCGCGCCGGACCCGCGGCCAGGGCCTACCGGCACGCCGTTGGACTTGGCCCAGTTGATGAAGTCGGCGACGATCAGGAAGTACCCGGGAAAGCCCATCTGCACGATGGTGCTGATCTCGAACTCGAGGCGCTCGCGGTAGCGCGGCATGTGATCGGCGCGCGCCGCTGCGTGCGGATAGAGGGCGAGCATGCGTTCTTCGAGTCCGGTCGCCGCGCGCTCATGCAGGAACGCTTCGAGCGTCATGCCGTCGGGTGTCGGGAACAACGGCAGGCGCGACTTGCCGAGCTCGAGCGCAAAGTTGCAACGGCGCGCAATCTCGACCGCGTTCTCCAGCGCCTGGGGCAGGTCGGCGAACAAATCCGCCATCTCCGCCTGCGTCTTGAAATATTGCTCCTCGGTAAAATGGCGCGGACGGCGCTGGTCGGACAGTACGTAACCCTCGGCGATGCAGACCCGGGCTTCGTGCGCGACAAAATCCTCCCGCTTGAGGAATTGCACCGGATGGGTTGCCACCACCGGCAGCTTCAGCGCGGATGCCAGGCGCACGGCACGCTTGACGTAGTGCTCCGCGTTCGACTGGCCTGGGCGCTGCAATTCGATATAGAAGCGCTGCGGGAACAACTCCGCCCAGAACCGGGCGTGCTTTTTTGCCTGGTCGGCATTATCAGCGAGCAGCGCATGGCCGATATCGCCAAAGTGAGCACCGGACAAGGCAATCAGGCCGTCGGTCCCGCCTTCCCGCAACCATTCCTTGCGAATCTCGGCGCGGCCGCGATGCTGGTTGGAGCGATAGGCGCGGGTCAGCCAGTCGCAAAGTTTCAGGTAACCCGCGCGCGATGCGCACAAAAACAGGGCTCGGTGGGGCTTGTCGCTATCGGTCTCGTTACTGATCCACACATCGCAGCCGATCAGCGGCTTCAATCCCTTGCTGCGCGCGGCCTGATAGAACTTCACCATGCCGAAGAGATTGGACAGGTCGGTCAGCGCCAGCGTGGGCATGCCGTCCGCCGCCGCCGCGGCCACCGCGTCGTCGATCCGGGCGATCCCGTCGACGATCGAGTATTCGCTGTGCAGGCGCAGGTGGACGAACTTCGGTTGCATGAAAGTTATTTTACGCTTCAAACGTGAAGGACTTCACCGCCAAGCACGCCAGGGACGCGAAGTAAAACCCGGCAAAGGAAACCTTTCGATGGTAAAGCACAATGCCGGCGGGTTTTGGCTCACGGGAATTGTTCTTTATACTCAGCGTCGCTTTTGACTTTCCTTCGCGTCCCTGGCGTCCCTGGCGTCCCTGGCGTCCTTGGCGGTAAAGACTTGCTTTTGGTTGGTAAAATACGCGCCCGAACCTCCCGCTCGCCTTTCATGCCATTCATCAATCTCGCCGGTTATAAATTCGTTTCGCTGGACGGACTCGACGACCTGAAAGCCACGCTGGAGCAGCAGTGCCGCGACCTGGATCTCAAAGGCACCATCCTGCTGAGTTTCGAAGGCATCAACATTGTCCTTGCGGGCAACGAGCAGGCGGTAACGCAATTCCAGACCCTGATACGTGCAGACCAGCGGCTCGCCAACCTGCGCTTCAAACGAAGCAAGTCGACCTTCCAGCCCTTCGATCGCATGCTGGTGAAAATAAAGAAGGAAATTATCACGCTGCGGGTCGCCGGCCTCGATCCTGCAAACGAACGCACACCGACAGTCGCCCCGGCGGAACTCAAGCGCTGGCTCGACGAGGGCCGCGAGGTGGTGTTGCTCGATACGCGCAATGCCTTCGAGGTGGACGCCGGAACCTTCGACAACGCCCTGGACTTGCGCCTGAACTCTTTCGGCCAGTTCGCCGAAGCCGCCGACACGCTTGATCCCGCGCTGAAAGGCAAGACCGTCGTGACTTTCTGCACCGGCGGCATCCGCTGCGAGAAGGCCGCACCGGTCCTGATCGGGAAAGGTTTCCGCAACGTATTGCAGCTCGACGGCGGCATCCTGCAATATTTCGAAGAATGCGGGAATGCCCACTTCAATGGAAATTGTTTCGTGTTCGACCAGCGTGTCGCGCTCGACGGCAACCTGCAACCTGCAAATACGCGATGAGCGGTGCCCGCGAAACCCGCCGCGCGGTTATCGTCCTGATCCTGCTTGTAGCCATGTGGGGATACAGCTGGATCACCTCGAAGATCGGCCTGGACTATGCCAGCTCGATCGATGTCGTGGCGATGCGCCTCGAACTTGGCGTGCTGACCTTGCTGGCGGGGTTATGGTGGACCGGCCGCTCCCTCAAGCCGCAACACTGGAAGGCCTTGCTGATCATCGGCCTGATCCAGACCGGCGCTTTCCTCTTGCTCAACACATGGGCGCTTTCTGAGGGCGGTCCTGGTAAGACTTCGATCCTGGTTTTTACCATGCCCTTCTGGGTGATCGTGTTCGCGTGGCCGATTCTGCATGAACGCATCCACGGACTGCAGTGGATCGCGGTCGTGCTGGCCGTCGCAGGACTCGTGTCCGTGCTCGAGCCGTGGCAGATGCATACCTCCATGTTCAGCAAGACACTCGCGGTCATTGCTGGAATGTGCTGGGCAATCGGCGTGATCTATGCGAAGAAACTGCACAACATCGCAAAGGTGGAACCACTCGCGTTCACGTTCTGGCAAATGCTTGTCGGACTGGTGCCCGTGCTGCTCTGCCAGATCATGATCGACCGGCCTCCGGTGGTGTGGTCGAATACGTTCATCTTTGTCACATTGTTCAATGGCATCATCGCCACCGGCCTTGGCTGGCTTGCCTGGCTGTACGTGCTGCACCGGCTCCCCGCAGGCACCACCAGCCTGTCGTCGCTCGGCATTCCCGTCATCGCGATTTTTTCCTCCTGGATCCAGTTCGGCGAGCAGGTTGGGCGGTCGGAGTTGATCGGCATCCTGTTGATCGGCGCCGCGCTCGCCCTGCTGTCCTACCTCAGCATAAAACGCCACGAAGAGCCTGAACCGATGACCGGGCAAGAATAAGTTCAAGCGCATTCACCACGAAGAACACGAAGGAACACGAAGGAAGGTCCAAAGGGCAAGTACCGGGAGACGTTGCAGCGTGTACGCGGATTCTTCGCAAATTTCCGTTCTGCGGTTCACTGGAGGCGGCCAACTACCCGGAAACATATCCGCCCTGCATCCATTTCCCTTGATCTTGCTTCCCCTTCGTGTACCTTCGTGTCCTTCGGGGTAAATGAGGTTTGCCTTTGAAACAAAGCCAATCGCAATTTCTCGACATGCGTGGACTGCGCTATCACGTGCGCACCTGGGGAAATCCGACCGCGCCGAAGGTATTTCTCCTGCACGGCTGGATGGACGTATCGGCGTCGTTCCAGTTCGTCGTCGATGAACTCCGGCACGACTGGTACGTGATCGCGCCGGACTGGCGCGGCTTCGGCCTGTCGGAATGGACACGAGAGGGATACTGGTTCCCGGACTACATCGGCGACCTCGACGCGCTGCTGGAACATTTCCAGCCGGAGTCACCCGCGTATGTCGTCGGCCACAGCATGGGTGGCAACGTCGCGAACCTGTATGCCGGCATTCGTCCGGAACGCCTCGGCAAACTGGTGCTGGCCGAAGGTTTCGGCCTGCCGCCGACAAAGGCGGACAAGGCGCCGGAGCGCTACGCGAAATGGCTGGAAGAAAATCGCGAGCCCCCCGCACTGCGCCCTTACGCGAGTTTCGATGAAGTCGCCGAGCGGCTGAAGAAGAACAACCCCCGCATCAGCAACGAGCGGGCGCGCTTCCTCGCGCCGCACTGGGCCGGACAGCAGACGGACGGCAGTATCCACCTGCGCGCCGATCCGATGCACAAGATGATCAATCCCGTGCTGTACCGTATCGAGGAAGCGATGGCCTGCTGGCAGCGCATCGTCGCGCCGGTGCTGTGGCTGTGGGGCGACGGCCAATGGATGATGAAATGGATGAAAGGCGACAAGGCGCTGCTGGACAGCTACCGCGCCTGCTATCGATCCCTTCACGAAGAAACCATCGCCGACGCCGGCCACATGATGCACCACGACCAGCCAGGGGAATTCGCCAGGGCGATTGAATCTTTCCTTTACTGAACGAATCTGACGGTGTTATCGATATGTGATAACATCAGGCCATGATCGAAACCTTTGGCAACCGGCGGGCCGAAGATCTCTTCTACGATAGATCGTCCAGGGACGTGCGCCGGTTTGCGGCGGAACTGCGGCGAACGGCGCGACGCAAGCTCCTGTATCTGCATGATGCTGGGGAACTGGGCGATTTGCGCGTGCCTCCCGGCAATCGCCTGGAGATACTTAGAGGAAAGCTGGCGGGATACCACTCGATTCGGATCAATGATCAGTGGCGCATCCTATTTCGCTGGAAAAGCGGCAATGCCGAAGACGTGCAAGTGATCGACTACCATTGAAGAGAAAAGCTGGAGCACAACCATGAAACAACCCAAAAATCCCTTTCACCCAGGTGAGATTCTTCTCGAAGAGTTTCTGGAGCCCGATGGAATCACTCAAACCGAATTTGCCAGGAGGCTCGGCTGGACGCGCGCGCGCCTGAACGAACTGATCAAGGGCAAGCGCGGGGTGTCGGCCGATGCAGCACTGGACCTTGCGGATGCACTAGGGACTTCCGCCAAGCTTTGGATGAATCTGCAGGCGACTTACGATCTGGATCAGGCAATTGGCCGCAGGAAGGCCGCATGACACGTTCGATTCTTCACGCAGAACAACGCTCCGAACGCGACTAAATGCCCCAACTGACCTGGCTCGGCGATCAAGAAGCCAAACGCACTGCGCGCAAAGTGCCTTACCGGCTACTCGATCCCGTCGAACAGGTGGGCGATCCCGCCGCAGGGAATCTTCTGATCCAGGGCGACAACCTCGAAGCCCTTAAGGCACTGCTCCCCTGCTACGCCGGATAGGTGAAATACATCTTCATTGCGTTCCCGCCTGCGGGGCTACAATGCCCACAGCGGACTCATGGCATACCAAAATCATTGAAAAGGGAGGATCGAACGTGAGCATCGCAACTTGGAACAGGAATTTCGTTGCCTGGATCATCGTGGGGGTGAGCTTGATTTCCCTGCCCGCCTTCGCCGGTCCGGTAGAGGACATTCACGAAGCCGAGGAAAGGCGCTACAAGGCCATGATCGACATAAATCCCGACGCGCTCGCGAACTCGCTGGCCGACGAATTCTTCTACCACCAGCCCAATGGCAAGACCAACGACAAGGAAGGCTACATCAAGCAGATGATGACGGGCGCGGTGAAGATCTTCTCCGCCGAGCGTTACGACGTCAAGGTCAACGTCTATGGCGATGTCGCCACGGCGATGGGTGGCACTCGGCTGGACATCGAGATCGGCGGCGAACGCCGTAAGGCCGACTTGCGTTATCTGAACGTCTGGGTCAAGCGCGACGGCCGCTGGCAGCTCGCCAAGCGCCAGTCGGCCTTCAAGCAGTAGGACGCAGAAAAAGCAGTCCGCGCCAAAGCGTAAGGCCACCCGCGGCGGCAAAAGCCGCCGCGTAGCTGCCGCTGAAGTGCACGATCGCCCAGAACATCGTCGGAAAAAAAACCACACCCGCGTAAGTGATCGCGAGCGACGCGCCAGTCGCCGACCCCGCCGTTCCCTGCGGGGCGATATGCACGACTTCCGCAAGAAAGACGCCGTTCCAGCCGATTGCGCTTGCACCATAGACGAAACTCACGACCAGCACCAAGATGTAAGGCCATGTCGGCGCCATCGATGCCGTAACGAACGCCGCCAGCGCCATGATTACGCCGAGCCCGCCCAGTATGGTGCGCGACGACATCCCGTTGTCCGCAATGATCCCCCACGCAATGCGTCCCACTGCCCCCGCGATCATCGCCATCGATAGCGCGGCTCCCGCGCTGCTGACGGTAAGTCCGACACGTTCCGTCAGAAAAACAACCAGGAACGAGCCCATGCACATCTGCATGCCCGAATAGGAGAAAGAAGCCAGGGCGAGTTCACGCAGGCGGGGATGCGCCATCACCAGCTTGAGCGGTTCGAGCAGATGCACCGGAGCCGCGGGTCGCGGCGAGTGCGGCGCGAGGTCCACACCCGCGCGATACGGCTGCACGGCAAGGGCCAGAAGAACACATGAAACCGCCGCAAACAATGCTGCCTCCTTCCATCCAAAGCCGACGATCAGGACAGGGATGGCCGCGCCCGCCAGCGCGCCGCCGATCGGCACGCCGGTCTGCTTCAGGGAAAAAATGAAAGCCCGCATGTTGCCCGGCGTGCGGTCGGCGAGGATGGCGGAACTCGAAGGCGTGACGACACCATAGCCCGTGCCGACGACGAGCGCGCCCAATGCCACCAGCCAGGGATTTGCAGTCGCAATGATGGCGATGCCCGCCGCTGCGAGCACCAGCGACAACTGACTCGCGCGCATTGCACCGAAATAATTGATGAGGTTCCCCGCGGAAACCGCGGTGAACGTGGCCGCGAAATAGATCAGCGCGGTCACGATGCCGACCGCACTCGCTGGCAACCCGATTTCCGTCTGCGCCACCGGGGCCAGTACGGGCGGCGTGAAGACCACCAACGAAACCAGCGCCTGGATCGCCATCGTGACGATCAGCGGCCAGACCACGCCTTTCATATCGAAATCAATTCTTCACCGCGGAGGCGCAGAGGGCACAGAGAAATACCAAGATCGGATCAAAAAAAGGCATCCTGACGATGACGAACATTGGAATGGGACCGTTCAACATACCGCGGCGTATTTTTCCTCTCGGCAACTGAAGCCTTCCCATTCTTTGCTTGGTTTTTCCTCTGCGTCCTCTGTGTCTCTGCGGTGAGAACTGCGGTAGGGGTTTAGGATTTAGACTGCGCGAGCGCCTGTTCGATATCCCACAGGATGTCGTCGATGTCCTCGATGCCGATCGACAAACGGATCATGTCGGGGCCGACGCCGGCCTTGATCTGGTCTTCCTCGGAGAGCTGGCGGTGCGTGGTCGAAGCAGGATGGATCACCAGCGTCTTGGCGTCGCCGACATTGGCCAGGTGCGAGAAGAATTGCAGTCCCTCGATGAATTTCACGCCGGCTTCCATGCCACCCTTGATGCCGAAGGTCATGATCGAGCCGCTGCCCTTCGGCAGATACTTCTGCGCCAGCGCGTGGTACTTGCTGCCCGGCAGGCCCGGATAGTTGACCCATGACACGCGCGGATGATCCTGCAGGAATTTCGCCACCGCCATGGCGTTCTCGACATGGCGCTCGACGCGCACATGCAGCGTCTCCAGACCTTGCAGAAGAATCCACGCGCTGAACGGGGAAAGTACGGGACCCAGCGTACGCATGGTCTCCATGCGGCATTTCATGGTGTAGCCGAAATCGCCGAAGGTCTCGTGGAAAATGACGCCGTGGTAGCCGCGCGACGGTTCGGTCATCATCGGAAACTTGCCATTGCCCCAGGGGAATTTGCCCGACTCGACCACGACCCCGCCCATGGTGGTGCCATGACCGCCGATGAACTTTGTCGCGGAATGAATGACGATGTCGGCGCCGAATTTGATCGGCTGGCACAGATAGGGCGACGCGAAGGTATTGTCGATGACCAGCAGCACGCCGGCCTCGTTGGCAATTTTTGCGACGGCCTCGATGTCGAGCACGTTGATCTGCGGGTTGCCCATGGTCTCGGCGTAAAGCACACGCGTCTTCGGCGTGATCGCCTTGCGGAAATTCTCCGGGTCATCCGAGTTCACGAATATCGTGTTGATGCCGAACTGACGGAAGGTCACGTCGAACTGGGAATATGTGCCGCCGTAGAGCGTGCTGGACGAGACGATTTCATCGCCTTCGCGCAGAATGGTCAGCAATGCACACATTTGCGCGGCCTGTCCCGATGATGCGGCCAACGCCGCACGCCCGCCCTCGAGCGCCGCCATGCGCTCCTCGAAAACTGCAACTGTCGGATTCGAAATGCGCGAATACACATTGCCGAACGTCTGCAGGTTGAACAGGCTCGCCGCATGCTCCGCGGAATCGAACACGAAGGATGTGGTCTGGTAGATCGGCACCGCCCGTGCGCCGGTTGCCGCGTCGGGGATCTGTCCCGCGTGCAGGCACAGCGTGCCGAATCCGAATTCTCTGTCTGCCATGGAAGTTCAGTGATTGGTGATTAGTAAACAGTGAACGGTGAACAGTGAACGGTGAACGGCGAATAGCAAACGGTGATCAGTGATCGGTGAACCGTGAAAGGCAATCAGTACGCGGGAATTGGTCTCGCGTTTACCGTTCACTGTTCACCGTTTACCGTTCACTCCTTCAGTACGGCAGCCACTTCGGCCGCTTGGAGGAAATGACTTTCGTGTTCACGCCGACCCAGTTGAGGCCGCCGAACAGCCGGCCGTGCTCTATTTTCACGCAGCGGTCCTGCACGACTTCGAGTCCCGCCTTGCGCGCCTTGTCGGCTGCCTTCTCGTTCATGACACCGAGCTGCATCCACAGCACCTTTGCGCCGATCGCAATGGCCTCGTCCGCAATGGGTTCGATGTCCTGGCTCTTGCGAAAACAATCGACCATGTCTACTTTCTCCGGGATGTCCTTCAGCGACGCGTAACACTTCTCGCCGAGGATTTCGGGATAGGACGGATTGACCGGGATGACACGGTAACCGTGCTCCTGCATGTACTTGGCTGCAAAGAAGCTGGGCCGGTACCAGTTGGCGGACAGGCCCACCACTGCGATGGTCTTGCGCTCGCGCAGGATGCGGCGCAGGGTGTTGATGTCGGTGGAGTCGCTCATGCGGGATTTTTCGTAAAGGAAGAAGGTGCGCGGAAAGCAGGCAGTTTATCACCGGCGCCGGTTGCTCAGTCCGCCTTCAGTTTCGCCTGCCGTTGCTCCTTCGGCAGCTTGCCGATTTCCTTGACGGCCGCATAAAAGCGCTTGAAGTCGCCCCCGTTCTCGGCCAATACGCGCCGGAAACCGGGTACCAGCTCGGAATAAGTCGCGACCGGCACGAGATGGGCGTTGTTCAGCTCCCGGGAAAAGAATCGATCGTAGCCGGCAAAGCCCCCCCAGGAAGATTTCAAGGTCAGGTATTCCACTTTCATGGCGGCAAACGTTTCGGCTTTCTTCTGGCGCTTCTGCGCGTCGGACACCGCACTGGCGTAAAGCCCCCTAAGGCTGGCGCGGTATTTCATCACCAGCTCGATGAAGGCGCCTTTGCGTTGTTCGCTCAATTCGAAGGCGGTCCGCTTCGCCGGATCGCCGTCGCGCGCCAGCCAGCGGTCGACGCCTTCCAGTTCCACGGAAACGGCAAACGACTCGTTGAACACGGTGTCTCCAGGAATGTAGACGACTTGATGGGCCAGTTCGTGGAAGATCAGCCGCGCGAGTTCAGCATCCGGATAGCGCATGACGGTATTGAGTACGGGATCGTCGAACCAGCCCAGCGTGGAATAGGCCGGAATGCCGGTGACGAATACATCCAGGCCCTGGCTTCGCAACGCCTCCCCGAACTGCTCGGCGCGGGCCTGGTTGAAATAACCGCGGTAGCCTACGCAACCAGCGATCGGAAAGCACCACCCCTTCGGCGCAACGGAGAATTCGGCCGCCGCAAAGATGTTCCAGACTACGAATGGGCGTTCCAGGTCAGCGTATTTCCGGTAACTGCCGTTGTCCGGCAGCGCCAGTTCGCTGGAAGCGAAATCCCGCATGCGCGTCACCAGCGACAGGCGCTCGCGCAACTGCGGCGAAGTGTGCGTGTCGCCGATAACCTGCCCGATCGGGCGGCTGCGGTTCCAGATCTGCATCTGCCCTTCGACGGCCTGGTAGTAATAGCTGACCTCCGCGCAACCACAGAGTCCGCCGAGAAGCACGAGCACGAAGGTCAAGCGGGTCATGGGCTAAATCTTCCGTTCCTCAGAAATGCACAGGTTGCATGCGCGACGGCCGGCGAAACCAGCATCGCGCTGTGGCTGGTATGCAGCACGATCGAATCGGCCGCTCCTGGCACATGGGTTTCTTCCAGCATCACGACGCCGTCGTTCGGCCCGGGCAGGGGAGCGAACAACCTGCCCAGACCAAAAGAAAGATCTCCCGCGATGACACCAAGCTCGACGCC